>JAAYBK010000334.1 GCA_012718885.1 Ruminococcus sp.
ACCTCTACGGAGAATGGAGTGATCTCAGAAGTATAGGCAACAGCTCCACCTTCTCCTCACAGTCCGGATGGATCGTCAATCTGCAGGGAAGAAATCACCTTATGCACGCTTATCGCTGGCTGAGAGCCTCCTCCACCAGCGGTACAACACTCTGTCCTCTATATTTTGACAACAGCTTTGCTTTCTACGACTATTATCCCTCGTTCAGATACAGCACCAGTACCGGTGATCTTTATCCGATACAGCAAGGACAGCTACTATCACAGGACAAGCCTGCCTATGCCTCCCTTGCTGCAAAATATGACAATTCCGCTGCAAAGGCTGTTGACGGCTCATATACCTCCTCATTCACAGCCATAGGCGATCATAAGAAATGGCCCTTCTATATACAGGTCGATCTTGAACAGATATGCGACCTTTCAAATGTGCAGATCTCCTGGTATATCTGCAAGGGATCAGAGGGCTACTACACCTACACTATCGACGGAAGCACTGACGGCGTGAACTGGACACAGCTTCTCGATCACACCGACAAAAACAAGGAAGAGGTCACAAAGACCTACGGCTTTAACAGCGATATACTCAAGGGAAGAGCAAGATATGTCCGGCTGAACGTAAAAAATGCCACATTGCAGAACAATCTCAACAATAACTGGTATACTCCGACTGTATATGAATTCAAGGTGTTCGGAACTCCTGTCAGCGAAGCATCTTTCCCCGTACCTGCGGTAAGCTACGACTTTGAAAACGTTTCCGGCGGAAGAGTCCCGGACATAAGCGGAAGCGGCGGAGACATGAAGCTCTTCGGCACTGCAACAGCAGTCAACGACTCCGCAAAGGGCAATGTTCTGAAGCTTGATACCGATAGCTCTACCTACGGCCAGCTTCCCGACAAGCTCCTTGACGGCTGCACGGAATACACTGTTGTCATGGATGCAAGATCAGACTCGGACGGAGACTTCTTCACGTTTGCGGCCGGACAGGACAAGGAAAAATATACCTTCTTCAAGATCGCCAAAGATCATTTCAGATTCGAGACTACAACAGATACCTGGCGGGGCGAAAGCGGTTTCAGGTACGATCTTGACGCTACAGACTGGCACAGATATGTCCTTACGGTAAACGGCGGTGACGCAAAGCTGTATATAGACGGCAAATATGTGAGCGGCACCACCGAGCTCCATACTCTCGCAGAGGATATGGGCAGCGGACAGGTCTGCTACATAGGCAAGTCCTTCTACCCTGACGATATTAATTTCAGCGGTGAAATAGACAATCTTTCCGTATACCGAACAGCTCTTTCACCTGCTGAGGTGCAGTTCCTCTCAGGTACTCCCGGCGATGTGAACGATGACGGGAAAGTGAACATTGCTGATATAGTTACTCTCCAGAGATTCCTCCTCGGAAGCGGCTCACTTAAAAATGCCGGCAATGCAGATATATGCTCTGACGGTCATATCGATGCCTTTGATCTCACTGTCCTGAGACAGATGCTGATCTAAAAATAGGCGTGAAAGATCACCGCCTCCTGTGTCAGTTCACAGGAGGCGGTTTGCATTGAAAAGTTTTTTACTAAGCTGTCAGCTTATATTGCCTGTAATGGTAAGAGTTGATATACCGGGCTGTACGCTCCACAAACCGGAATCCGGATCCTGTGAGAAGGATGCGGCAGGTACAGTTATCTGTCCGGGGAGAGATGTGAATGAGCCGCTTGCCTGATCATAGCTATAATTTGCGGCAGTCCATTCTGTACCATTGAAGGATGCTCTGAGGTTTGTGAGGACAGGATCAAACACATCAGTGAAGATAACCTCATCAGCTTCAGTTGCAGAAGCACTTCCGGAATTCTGGATAGTAAAGGTATAGGTCACAGCACCGTTCTCCTCTACGGCAACAGGACTGAGGGACTTGCTGATAGTCAACACAGCACCTTCCTCAGATGTAATATTTGCCTGAGCAGATACACCGGTTATGCCTGTGCCGGTAATATCAGCAGTATTAGTGATAGACGCTCCGTCACCAAGGGGAGCAAATTCGTTCACTCTCGTTGCATATACAACAGCAGCGTTGCCTCCGGCCGGAACATTGAGCCCGGTAACTGTCAGTGGTGAGAGTGATGTTACAGCAGGTGCAGGCTGTGGAATACCGTTGACGAAGTACTGCAATGAGCCTTCAATATAAGTCAGTGGAATAGCCTGCGAACCAATTTCACCAAAGCTGTATGCTCCAAGGTCATCGGTGAAGCTTATATTGTTGAGAGATGCAGAGCCGCTGTTGACCATATTTACAACGAAAATGACCTCGTCTCCGGCAGTATATGAATCTGAAACAGCAGTCTTTGTAGCAGAGAGAACTTCGAGTATCTCTCCGGTAGTGATATTTGAAGAGGTCACTGTTCCGTTGTAGGAAAGTGAAGCCTGATTGTAGAAAGCAGCCATAATAATACCTCCAAAAGGCGTTAATGCCTGATATCGGGAGGGAGCGCTCCCCTCCCTCGCTGTATTATATGCTGCCGGCAGAAAAGTGTGAAACGAAACTTCTCATCAAGAAGAAGAGGACGATGAAAACATCGTCCTCTCTTTTTTTATTGTCCATCCGGATAATAATTCCTGCTCACCAGGGAAGCTCCAGCTTATAATACTCTCCCGGGATACAGCCATATGTTGCTTCAACATAGTAATATGATCCGCTCATTGTTATAACTATTGCTTTTGAGCCCTCATCATCGAACCAGTATTCATAGTTGGTGCTGCCGGGAATCTGTCCGTATCTTGTCGAACCGTTATTTCCTGCAATGTCAGGTTCATAATCTGTGTAGAGCGTCATCCAGAGCTCTCTTCTGGATTCACAGGTATCCAGCAGCTCATTGAACTTGTCCAGAGTAAGTCTCGGCTTACCGGTAGATATAACACCTGTAGCTGTCATAAGCTTTCGGAGAGGTGTTCCGTTCGGATATTGTTCCTTGTATACTCCAAGCTCCTCATTATAACGCGCCCACCTTCTCTCATAGCTTGATCCTGGTGCAAACGGATTCGGGAAAGAAGATGCCGTACCGATCAGCTCCCTCTCAATATTTACAGTATACCTCTCGTTAAGGTCAGGTCCTCTGTAAACGATCTTTCCTGAAGCAGGATACATGGTTACTGTAACGGAATCACAGCCTGTCATCCAGTATTCATATGCCTTATCACCCTTATCATCAGTATAAGTCTTATCCGGATAAGGCTGATAATAGGGAACAATAGTTGCAGTAAGGTCATAGTCACATTTTGCCTCGTGTATAAGTTCAAGTATCAGCGGCAGATCAAGATGAGACTCATACTGTTCGAGCTGGTTCAGATAATCATGCTCAAGCCAGTCGTAGGTGCAGT
>JAAYBK010000335.1 GCA_012718885.1 Ruminococcus sp.
CCACGTTCGTTATTCTACTACAGGCGGCCACAACCACAATAATATTCAGCCTCTTGTAATACGTCATATCAAGGGCAATATGGCTCTTGTTCACAACGGTAATCTAGTTAACGCCGCAGAGCTTCGGCGTTCCTTTGAGATGTCAGGCGCTATATTTCATGGTACCTCTGACACAGAGGCGATAGCTTACTCAATAGTACGTGAACGACTGACCAGCAGCTCAACTGAGCAGGCTGTAGAGCAGGCTATGCCCTTTATTAAAGGTGCATATTCCTGTATCCTTATGACAGCGACTAAGCTCATAGCCTTCCGTGATCCGGATGGTTTCCGACCTCTGTGCATAGGAAGGACTCATGACGGAGCTTATGTTGTTGCATCGGAATCATGTGCGCTTGAGACTGTCGGAGCAGAGTTTCTGCGTGATGTGGAGGCAGGGGAGATAGTCGTTATCGATAAGGACGGTCTGCGTTCCATAACAACAAATTGTGGTAAGAAGCGGCATATATGTATTTTTGAGTACATTTATTTTGCACGCCCTGATTCTGTTATTGAGGGCGTATCGGTACATCATGCACGCCTGAAGGCAGGAGAGCTTCTTGCAAAGCACAGTCCCGTAGAAGCAGATATAGTAATAGGTGTGCCTGATTCCGGACTTGATGCTGCTCTCGGCTACGCTAATGCCAGCGGAATCCCCTATGGTATCGGCTTTATCAAAAATAAGTACATCGGGCGGAGCTTCATACAGCCGCAGCAGGATCAGCGTGAAAACGCCGTAAAAATAAAGCTGAACGCTGTCCGTGAGAGTGTGGCAGGCAAGCGGGTCATAATGATAGATGATTCAATTGTACGTGGCACTACCAGTGCAAGGATCGTCCGGCTGCTGCGTGAAGCAGGTGCGAAGGAGGTTCATGTTCGTATCTCATCGCCGCCTTTCCTTCATTCCTGCTATTTTGGTACAGACATTGATTCAGAGGAGAATCTTATTGCCGGCAAGTGCAGCTCCACTGAGGAGATAGCACGATATATAGGTGCAGACAGCCTTGCATATTTGCCTGTGGAATGTCTTGGCGAGCTTGTGGATGAACGTTTCGACTGCTGCAACGGATGCTTTACAGGAGAATATCCGGTAGACGTTTCCGGTGCCGGCAGCAAGAATAAATTTGATGAAAAGATACATAAATGATTCAATATTCAAAAATTGCCCCTGATAAAGCTTCTGCTGATCCAGGGGCGATTTTTTCAAGAGGGGGCTCATTATAGATTACAACTACGACAACGATGCTTATCCTGTGGGACATTTTCAGGCTTATACCTGTAAATAGCCTTCTGAGTTCACAAATTATAAATGAATAAGTTTCTATTTTTATTGACTTTTTAACAGAATCGTGCTATACTATGTGCAGGCTTGACCCAAAAATACAGCAACAATTTCAGTGGATGGATTTATATGAGCAAATGATAAAAAAGCGGTCAGTCAATATTAAGGAGGAAAGAGGAAAAATGGATAACAATTCAACAAATCCAGTTCAGGGCGATTCACCGGAACAGGCTCCTGCATCAGCTCCGATGCAGACGACAGAGCCTCCGGCACAGCCTGCTCCTACACCGGTCAATAATACACCGGTATCCAACGGAGCAGCTTCCGGCCAG
The DNA here is from genome assembly GCA_012718885.1 of Ruminococcus sp. GTDB lineage: Bacteria > Bacillota > Clostridia > Oscillospirales > Ruminococcaceae > Ruminococcus. The sequence continues at coordinate 1,651 of JAAYBK010000335.1, forward strand.
AAAACGCCCCAAAAGAAGAGCAAACTGCCGCTTATCATCATTATACTGGTAGCAGTTATTGGTCTGTGTATCGGCGGATACTTCTTGTATCAGCATCTTTCAGATGATGATTCCGGCAGCAAAAAGAGCAAGAAGGGAAGTAAGACGGACAGTGGTAATGTTGTTGACAGTGACAAGATCGATCTGACAGATTATGATTTTATCGCTGAGGAGCCGACAGAAGAATCCATAGTCTATGACGGCCCTGAAGAGAGCAGCATGAAACAGCTCAGTATCAGTCGTGACGAAAACGGCGATTTTGAGATGCTCAGCGGCACCTTTGACGACAATGTGTCCTCATCAGATGATGCGTTGCAGTTCATAGCCGATCATTCTGAAAGCATCGGCATTGCTGATCCGTACAACGAGCTCAGTCTCCTGGAGGAAAACACAAACGAGAACATCACATACTACAAGTTCAAGCAGCTCCTGAACGGAATTACTGTGTATGGCAATGAGCTTATCGTTGCGGTAGACGCTAATGGCAAGGTCGATTCTGTTGCAGGTTCTTACAATGCTGTTGATATCAGTACGACTCCTTCAAAGTCTCAGAATGATGCAGAGCACGTAGCTATGCAGTACGCAGGCAAGAACCCTCAGATAATAAGCTGTGAGCTGGTAGTTCTTCCACGTACAGAAAGCGGCACTGCAAAACTGGCTTATGATATTGCAGTTACCGGCGATACAAAGTCAGGCGAGATATTCGTTGATGCAGGCAGCGGCGAGATCATTGCAGAGAACAAGCTCTATTACGGAGCATCGGAAATACTTGATGTAGATGTAAACGGTTCAAAGTATCGTGTAGAGCTCGAGGATGCAGCAATCGGCGGCTATAATCTCTATGATCCTACAAGAGATATCACTATTTCAGATGCCGGCATGACTTCCCTTGCGACTGCTGCAACATTTGAAGGCTTCTTCGGCGGCTTCAATCCGCTTTCTGCAATAAAGACATCTGAAAACTCTGACGGAAGTGTAAAGCTTCTTCTCTATCCTAAACTTGATCTGCTTGGCCTTATGGAGCTTCCAACTCCCGGGGACGAGTTCGATAAGGCAAATCTGTTGAATCCAAAGATGACTGAATATGCAGTTGGTTCTCTGAGTAGTATTGAGAAGGCTTATGACTACTATGATATTATGTGCGGCTGGAAGTCCATGGACGGCAAAGGTATGCCCATTAAAATCATCGTAGGCGCACAGGGGTCGCTTATTGAGCTTACAGGTAAGCCGGTTGTACAGACAGGAAATAAGTTTAAGGATATTGTTACTATCCTTGGAGTGCTTCTTCCAAGATTAAAGGATGAAGAGAATGCCTGCTATGTAAAGGACTCAAATCTTATCGTTGTTGGTGCGATAAATGAAAAGCCGCTTGTTGGTCCCGGAATACTTGGACACGAATATACTCACGGCGTTATTGACAAGATCGCTCACTTGAAAGCAGATGTACAGCCTGCAACAGTAAATGAGGGCTATGCAGATGTAATGGGATCTGTTATATCCGGCAGCTGGGAATTTATGAAACATGAAGTTCCAAGCACTTGGGATCATTATGATTCTTCTATCAGAAGTGCGATAGATCCTAATGCATATAGTGCTCCTGCAATAAAGGACACATCAGATGAATTCTACAAAGAATATCCTACTGATGAGCATCAGAATGCTTCTATAATTTCACATACAGCCTACCTTATGACACAAAAGGGTCTGACAGATAACGATGTTGCAGGCGTGTTCTTTAACTCAATGTTCAGACTTGCATCCTATACAACTATGGAAAGATCTGCTCTTGCTCTTATTAAATCAGGCAGCGGATTATGCTATACACCTGATAAACAGAAGGCAATTGCCGAGGCTCTTGCTGAAACGAAAATGCTTGAGACTGAGGGCAAGATCACTATAAAGGTACACTGCGGCAATCGCTATATACCTGATGCAGAAGTAACTATAAACGACAAGAAGGTAGGAACAACAGACGATAATGGCGTTCTCGTTCTTGACTACGATCCTGATTGGGTATTCTATGCAGATGTAAATGCATCAGCCGACGGATTTGACGGACTGACACAGACAGTCTCACTTCTCGGTGACGAGGAAACACTTGACTTCGACCTGTCAGTAAATGCAGATTTCGGCAAGACACACGGAAGTGATGATGAAAAGAAGGGCAATGTCACAGGTGAAAAGGTGACTGTAACTATCCTTTCTATGGAAGCAGATGGAACAAGTGGTTATGCAAAGGAACAGGCTCAGGAATACTATGTTCAGAAGGGCTCAAGGATCGATCTCTACAAGCTTGTGGATGCAATGAATGAGGAGATGGAGAAGATCGATGATCCGAGAATGGAGCAGTTCATGCAGATGGACATCACTACCGACGGAACAAAGATCTATTTTGACACCGGTATCATGCCTGTCGAGCTTTCTTACCACTTATACGGCTCCGATGAGGTATTCGATTTCAGCAAACCTATATATGAAGATGTTGTTATCGAGCCTGTAGTTGGACTTGGTGGCTATGGCAGCTTCGGAGGCCAGGATCTTGATGAGCTTGCAAAGGAGCTTGACCGTAAATTTAACGGCGGAGGATCTTATTGATCTTTGAATAGCGGGCAGTCAGAGAAAATGACTGCAAATAAAGTGAAAGAGAGCAGCATTTTAGCTGCTCTCTTTTATGAAAAAGGCATTGTAAAAACAGCCTGACTTCATGTTTGTTGCGTATAGATAACAAACTATTGCAAAATCTTCAAAAATGTGAGATAATGTAAGGTGGAGTAATCCTATGCAGTTGGTATGCAAAGAAGATAGTTTTCTTTGCGGATAACTGCATGAATATCATTTATTTGAGGAGTTAATATGACTTTACAGCAGCTTAAATATATACTCGAGATCTCTGAGACAGGTTCAATGAATAAGGCAGCCGAACAGCTTTATATTTCTCAGCCATCACTTACATCATCTGTACGTGAGCTTGAAAAGGAGATCGGCATAAAGATCTTTAACCGCAGCGGCAGAGGAGTTACCCTTACCAATGATGGTGCAGAATTTCTTCAGTACGCCCGCCAGGTCGTTGGTCAGTTCGACGTGCTCTCGGAGAAGTACATCAGTAAAGGCAATGTCAAGAAAAAATTCGGCGTATCGACACAGCATTATTCGTTTGCTGTAAAGGCCTTTGTGGAAATGGTCAAGGAGTTCGATACAGCGGAATACGAATTTGCAATACGTGAGACAAAGACAGCTGATGTCATAAGCGATGTGGCATCAATGAGAAGCGAGATCGGCATAATTTACCTCAATGATTTCAACCGCAAATCAATTACAAAGCTTCTTCATTCAAACGGGCTTGAGTTCCACACTCTTACCAAGTGTAATCCATATGTATATCTATGGAAAGGACATCCGCTTGCAAAAGAGAAGAAAATAACCTTCGATCAGCTTGCAGATTACCCTTGTCTTTCCTTTGAGCAGGGTGACAACAGCACCTTCTATCTTGCAGAAGAGCTGCTCAGTACAGCCGATTATCAGCGTACGATCAAAGCTAATGACCGTGCAACGATGCTGAATCTGATGATAGGGCTGAACGGCTATACATTATGTTCAGGCATAATCTGTGAGGAACTGAACGGTTCTGATTACATTGCAGTTCCATTTGAGGATGATTCAGACGAGGTAATGGAGATAGGCTATATCACGCTTGCAAATGTTATTCTCAGTGAAATGGCAGAGATATACATTGATGAAATAAAAGGTTATCTAAACATATAGAAACATATATCTGAAACGCCGGTAGCCGCAGAAGATCACTCTGCGGCTATTATTTATTGTCCATATTTATCATTGACTAAACGCTGATAATATGGTAAAATAAAAACATAATTATCCTTGTGGGAGTGATGACATGGAAGATAACTTCATATACAGCGGCACGAAAAAACTGCGCTGCGGCTATACGACCGGGTCCTGTGCCCAGGCTGCTGCCCAGGCTGCTGCTGAGGCTATACTGACAGGCAGAAAAGTCAGCAGTGTTGATATCATCACTCCAAAAGGTGTTAAGCTACGTATAGGTATAGATGATTGTGAGATCAACGAAGGTCAGGCGATGTGTACAGTCATAAAAGACAGCGGCGATGATCCGGACGTGACAAATGGAATAAAGGTTTGCGCTGCGGTTTCACTTATAGAAAAAGGCGTTGAGATAGAAGGCGGCAAGGGTATAGGTACAGTAACCAAAGCCGGTCTGGATCAGCCTGTAGGTGCAGCCGCAATCAATTCAGTCCCTCGCAGGATGATTACCCAGGCTGTAAAAGAAGTTGCGGAATTGCACGAATATCATGGTGGATTTCGAGTAGTTATCTCAGTGCCTGAGGGGGAAGCGATAGCCGGAAAGACGTTCAATCCCCGTATAGGTATCGTTGGAGGCATCTCCATAATCGGAACAACAGGCATAGTTGAGCCCATGAGCTCCTCTGCTCTTGTTGAGACGATAAGGACGGAGGCAAATATCCGCAAGGCTGAGGGGCGGAGAGCGCTTATCTTTACTGTAGGTAATTACAGCGAGCGCTTTATTGCAGAGGATATGCCGCAGCTTAGCGATCAGTGTGTGATGTGCAGCAATTTCATAGGAGATGCCATAGATATCGGGATCACGCTCGGTTTCAGAGATATCCTTATCTACGGGCATATAGGCAAAATGGTCAAGCTTGGTTCTGGGATAATGAACACACATTCTTCATATGCTGACGGAAGAATGGAAACGCTGATGACCTGCGGAGTCCTCGCTGGTGTTGATAACGCTGTGCTTTGCAGTCTGAACGAATGTGCAACTACAGACGCTGCATTGGATATTCTATATGAAAATGGCTGTATGCATGGTGTTCTTGAGATACTTACTAAGCGTATCCACAATTATCTTCAGGCAAGGACAAAAGGCGAAGCAAAGGTCGGAGCGGTCATTTTCTCATACAAGAACGATCTGCTCCTGAAAACGGAGTATGCCGAAGAAATACTGAGAAAGGCTTTGGAGGGATAATATGATCCATTTTGTTGGAGCAGGCAGCGGTGCAGCCGATCTCATAACACTGAGAGGAAAGTCGCTTCTTGAAAAGGCGGATGTTATAATATATGCCGGCTCTCTTGTAAATCCTGAACTGCTTGATTTTGCACGACCTGACTGCGAGATACATAACAGTGCAGTTATGACTCTTGACGAGGTCATTGAAGTGATGAAAAGAGCTGAAGAGAGTGGCAGAACAACTGTCCGTCTGCACACAGGTGATCCGTGCGTCTACGGTGCTATCCGTGAGCAGATGGACAGACTTGATGCACTCAGTATAGAGTATGATGTTTGTCCGGGAGTGAGCTCATTCTGCGGAGCTGCATCCGCACTGAAGGCCGAATACACACTTCCGGATGTATCTCAGACGGTTATCCTGACCCGTATGGCAGGACGTACCCCTGTGCCGGAAAGCGAAAGCATTGAGAGCCTTGCAGCTCACAAAGCAACAATGGTCATCTTTCTTAGCACAGGAATGCTTGAAGAGCTTTCGCAGCGCTTGATTTCCGGAGGCTACAGCGCTGAAACGCCGGCAGCTATAATTTACAAGGCAACATGGCCTGACGAAAAGGTATGCCGCTGTACTATAGGAACACTTGCCCGGACTGCCGCTGAGAACGGCATAAAAAAGACGGCTTTAATAACTGTAGGAAATTTTCTCGGAGATGTCCGTTCGTTGTCTAAGCTATATTCCCCGGACTTTGAGACCGAGTTCAGAAAGGCGAAAGAGCAATGAAAGCAGCGATCATCTCATTAACTGAAAATGGCAGACTGCTTTCGGCAAATATAGCTGAAAAATCCGACTTTATAGAGCCGGAGCGCTTCTGCTTCCACAGTCATTCTGACCCATCTGCAAATGAGTTTATAAACCTGAGCGATCTTGTATCTGGAATCTTCACTGAATACGAAGCACTTATTTTTGTATGCGCCTGCGGAATAGCAGTCCGTGCTGTTGCACCTTATCTGCGGTCGAAAACGAGTGATCCGGCAGTTGTAGTCATTGATGACTGTGGAAGGTACGTTATACCGATCCTGTCGGGACATATCGGCGGAGCAAATGCACTTGCCAAAAGGCTTGCTGAACTTATCTCCGCTCAGCCTGTAATAACAACCGCTACTGATATCGGAGGACATTTTTCTCCGGACAGTTTTGCGGCGGCAAACGGACTAATTATCGAGGATATGAATGTCGCAAAGACTGTGGCAGCAGCCGTCCTTGACGGCGAGCCTGTTGGATTTGTCAGTGATTACGAATACAGGAAACTGCCGGCGGAACTGTCACCGGATAATGACAGCCGTATCGGAATCTATGTCGGCTATCGGGATATCAGACCATTTCCGGTCACGCTGAAGCTTATTCCGAAAAACATCGTACTTGGCATAGGCTGCAAGCGTGGAACAAAATGTTCCGTCATAGAAAAAGCAGTTCTTTCTGTGCTGTCAAGTGCAGATCTACCTATTGAAAGGGTGCGAAACATCGCCTCCATCGATCTGAAGTCAGATGAACAGGGGATGCTAGGATTCTGCCGTAAACACGATATAAAGCCTGTTTTCTTTTCAGCAGAGGAGCTCAAGGAAACTGCCGGAGATTTTACCGCATCTGACTTCGTAAGGAGTGTTACAGGTGTGGACAACGTATGTGAAAGAAGTGCAGTCCTATGCAGCGGCGGGAAACTGGTACTTGGTAAAACAGCCTTTGAAGGCGTTACAGTCGCAGTAGCAGAAATGCCGGTAATATTGGATTTTGAAAGGAAGATTCTTTGATGCTTTATGTTGTGGGTATGGGGGCCGGAAACCGTGACGGCCTTACTTTTGAGGCTGAACAGGCGATATTAAACAGTGATCTGATCGTTGGATACACAAAATATGTTGAACTTCTCCGTGGATTTTTTCCTGAAAAGGAGTATTTATCAACTGGTATGCGGCAGGAGTGCCAGCGGGTTGATGCTGCACTTAAAGCTGCCGTAAGCAGTAACGTATCACTGGTTTGCAGTGGAGATCCGCAGCTTTATGGCATGGCCGGACTCGCATACGAGCTTTCCCTGAACTATCCGGATGTGGAGATAAGAGTTGTGCCAGGAGTTACGGCAGCGTTCAGCGGCGGAGCGATACTTGGTTCGCCCTTGACACATGACTTTGCAGTGATAAGTCTTTCAGACCTGCTTACTCCAAAGGAAAAGATAATAAAGCGCCTTGAATGTGCAGCAGAGTGTGATATGGTGATAGTGCTCTATAATCCGTCATCGAAAAGCCGTGCTGATCATCTTAAAAAAGCCTGTGATATCGTGCTGAAACATCGTCCGGGAAATACAGTATGCGGCTATGTAAGGAACATAGGCCGTGACGGTCAGGAGAGCCGTATACTGTCGCTTTCGGAGCTTCGAGACACATCGGTGGATATGTTCACGACTGTCTATATCGGCAGCACAGACACAAAGATGATCGGTGGAAAAATGGTAACTCCCAGAGGTTATCGCAATGTGTAGACTTCTTATTTTCGGCGGAACTACTGAGGGGAGGCAGCTTTCGGAATACTGCGCTTCAAAGTGCATCGCTGCAGATGTATCAGTAGCTACAGATTACGGAGCATCACTGCTTCCCGACGGGATAGATGTGCACTGCGGAAGGCTTGATTCAGGGCAGATGACTGAGCTTATCCGTAGAGGATATAGTGCCGTTATTGATGCCACCCACCCGTATGCAGTGGAAGCTACAGAGAATATCCGAAGAGCCTGTGCAGTGACGGGAACAAGATATCTTCGGCTTGTGCGAAGAAGTTCGGTATCATACGGGAAAAAAGTCAGCGATATGGACGAGCTTATAGATGTGCTGAACGGTACAGACAGTACAGTTCTCAGCACTCTTGGCAGCAAATCACTTCTGGCTTTGTCTGACGTCAGAAATTACAGGGAGCGGATCTGGGTCAGAGTTTTGCCCGGGGCTGAGGCGCTGGCTCAGTGCCGTGAACTTGGCTATGACGAGACCAGGATCATACATGAGAAAGGGCCGTTCAGTGTTGAGCAGAACATTGAACACTTGCATAAAAGC
>JAAYBK010000336.1 GCA_012718885.1 Ruminococcus sp.
CTGGATAAGTTCGGCGTACTTCCTGCAAATGTAACCGTACACAAGGGCGAGATACTCTTCCCGAGAATCGATGTTGACAAGGAGATCGAGGAGCTCAACGCTATCCTCACAAAGAATATGGAAGCTGCTAAGGCAAAGCTCTCCGCAGCCGAAAAGGGCGAAGCTCCCGCAGAGCCTATCGAGCTGAAGCCTGAGATCACTATCGATGACTTCGCAAAGGTTGAGATAAGAGTTGCAAAGGTAGTTGCCTGCGAGAAGGTAAAGAAGTCTGACAAGCTCCTCTGCTTACAGCTTGATGACGGCATGGGCGGACGTCAGGTAGTATCCGGTATCGCACAGTACTATACTCCGGAGGATCTTATCGGAAAGAAACTCCAGCTCATTGCAAACCTTAAACCTGTAAAACTCAGAGGCGTTGACAGCAACGGTATGATCTGTGCAGCAGATACACCGGAGGGTATAAAGGTCATCTTCGTTGATGATTCGATTCCTGTAGGTTCAAAGATCCGCTGATAAAAATAAGCAAGCCATAGCATTTCTGATTTGAACATCGGAAATGCTATGGCCTTTTCGCTTGTATAGCTGCACCATATTTCCACCAACCACATACCGCCGTATAAGGAGGAAACACTATGCATCATAATTTATTGTTCGATCTGGATCAGACCTTGCTTGATTTCCACGCTTCAGAACATATTGCGCTGAAAGCCGTCATGGAAATGAACGGACAGGCCTTCACAGAAGAACACTACAACTCGTTCAAGCATATCAATAAAAGTCTCTGGCTCGAATTTGAAAAAGGGCACATCTCCAAAAGCCAGCTTTTCCAGACAAGATTCAGGCTCTTATTTGAAGAATGCGGCTGCGATACAGGCAATATGGATCTCCTTAGGATAAACAGCGATTTCATAGATCATATGTCACGGAACGGCGTGCTTATGGACGGAGCTATCGGCTGCCTGAAAGATATCCTTGGCAGTATGCCTGACGCAAGGATATACGTCATCACAAACGGAGTTACAAGGAATGCTATGGGGCGCATCAATTCAACAGGACTGAACGAATATATATGCGATGTCTTCGTAAGCGACCTGATGGGAGTCTCCAAGCCGGCAACGGAATATTTTGATATTGTGAAAAAAGCTGTCGGCGAGCCCGATGAAAGCTTCATTGTTATCGGCGATTCTCTTACTTCAGATATGCTCGGCGCTAAAAATGCCGGCCTTACAAGCTGCTGGTTCATGCCGGAGGGAGATGTCAGCAAAGCTGTTAAGGAGTACGATATCGACTACACTGCTTCATCCTTCGATGAACTGTCAGGCATTATAAAAAAATGGTCAGCAATTACTGAATAACTAAAAATCCCCGAAGTGATCTTCAGACCGCTTCGGGGATAGATATTTACACTGCCGGTACAGCAGTATCAGACTCTTATGAGCTCCTTGGGTATCTGGTCATAGTCGTACATGACCTCGGAGTGGTTATCAAGTACAAGCTCCCTGCCGACAAGCTCGCCTGTCTCCCGGTCGTAGGAATCCTTGTATATTTTTGATATTCGGTAGAACTTTCCGTCCTCCTCAGCAAAGTGATGATCTTCCTCTGAGAGCTCATACCGATATGGGAAAGGACGCTGGCTCCTCAGCTCAGCATGGAGATTCTCCTTATCGCACCACACTATAATCTGGATGTTCTGATCGGTATTGTTGCGGAAGCGGTAGTCTATGTAGTTATAGCTCACAGATGTTCCGGAGCTGAACGGTACTCTCTCCCCTTCATCCGGTGCAAGTGCATCAGAGTGGCTGTGGAACTCGGTCACTTCAAGAGGACTGTGGAGAACAAGCCTGTGCAGGGTATTGCTGAGATTGCAGAGGCCTCCGCCGATACCGGGAATAAGCTTGCCGCCGATAATTACTCTTCCGTCCTTGAAGCCACGGCGCTTGGTGGTCTTTCCAATAGTATGCCAGAAGGAGAATGTCTCGCTGGGACGGATAATGAGCTCATTCAGCTTCACGCAGGCAAGGCGTATATTCACAGCCTTGTTGTACTGAAGCCTCATATCTATCCCTTTGCCATGCTTGATAAGGTGCGAGCCCTGCTCCCATACCAGATTCGGGAGCAGTCCATGCATATAATGCTCAGCAAATTTTTCCTTGCCCATAATATCATGGATATGCCTTACACATATCTCCTTCTGCTCGGAAATAGCGTAGCAAGTAGGATTAATATCGCAGAAAAGTTTGTCTTTATTCCAGAACATGGATGATTACCTCTTTGATGATTTATTATCGCCTGCATATATCACCAAGGCCCTTGGCAGAGCGGTCATGGCGCCATATGAACAGTATCAGCTTTTCTATGTAGCGTTTCTTGCCGATCCAGTGCCGGCCGGGAAGCTGTATATAGTGTACGAGAATACTTGGGATACCGGCTTTATTTGCGCCGATTATATCAGTGAAGGTCTGATCTCCTATGCAGACAGCCTCTTTGCGGCTTACTCCGAGAAGCTGCAATGCCTTTTCGTAGCCGGCTGTATCCGGTTTTTCTGCATCGCAAACATAGAGCGTATCTATATTTTTTATGAACCGCTGTACTCTCTCCTCATCATTATTCGTAAGGAGGACAGTTTTCAGTCCGGTGCTGTGGATATGCCTGAAAAGCTCGTCCACCTCTTCGTTGGAATTATCACCGTGATGAACGAGGGTGTTGTCAATATCAAATATGACTGCTTTGAAGCCCATTGAACGCAGCTTTGCATAATCAACGGAGAATACGCTGTCTGCATATGCGCCGGGATAGTATTTCTTCAGGATGTGACCCATTCCGTCACCTCGTCATGTAATCGCAGACGTTATCGATCTGCTCGGCAAAGGTGCCGGAGAACCTGTTCTCAAAGAATGCACTTCCTATGGTGAACGACCAGGGAGCAGCTGTTTTAAGTTCGTCAAGCCGCTCAAAGCTGTTCACGCTGCCGGCTATACACACAGGTGCATCCACCTCTGCAACGAATCTCCGGTTCAGCTCCACGGCATCCCCTGTGTAGCGGTAGCCAAGGAGATCTATTCCGTATGCGCCCTTGCTGATATACTCATTGGCTTCGGAGATCATCCCGTCAATAGTGCCTTCAAGCACAGATGGCCTTCCGTATACTTCGCCTACGAATGGCATATACTTCAGTCCGTGCTCCTTGCAGAACTCGTTTATCCTGTCCGAGAACATGGTACCCATAAGGATATCACATCCGCAGAGGGCTGCGGTCTCTGCTCCGGCAAGACCTTCCTCTTCAGTGTATGCAACCACCTCAAGGGAGGTAGTCTTTCCGCACTCTTTCATATAGGCGAAAAGCCTCTTCATTTCCTCAAACGGCAGCGGCATTTCCTTGAAGCCCCATATAGCTGCCTTTGAGTTTTTGCATTCCTCAAAAATATCGAATGCATTCAAAACAGTCTGGTCGTTGTATGTAAGCATGACGATCAGTTCAGGATGATCTGACATATATCCACCCGATTCTATATTTATTATAATGTATATGATAACATAAAAAAATAGCTTTGTCAAATCCTGCAAAACAAATGACAAAACAGTAGAAATATGATATAATATGAGAGCAGCTGCTAAAAGGAGTGACAATATGAACAAGTATAAAAAGCTGGCTATGAATACTGTGATATTCGCTATCGGAAGCTTCAGCTCCAAGATATTCTCCCTGCTTCTCAATAATCTGTATACCCGCCATATCAGTCCGGCAGGCTTCTACACCAAAACTCTGCTGGAAACAATGGCGCTTTTCCTTCTGCCGGTATTCACTTTTTCTCTTACCGAAGCTATCGTCCGCTACGGACTTGATAAGAACTATGACAAAAAACAGGTCTTCACAACTGCAAGTATCATCTCTCTTTCAGGACTTGCAGCAATGCTGCTTGCAGTCCCTGTATTGCAGTTCATCCCGTTTCTCAGGCCCCTGCGTGGATACACCATACTCCTCGGGATATACGTATGCACCTCTGCAATAAGGAGCATCTGCTCACAGTTCGTCAGAGCCCGGGGAATGGTAAAGCTGTTTGCGCTGGACGGCATAATCACAACCTTTACCCTGTTCATATTCAACCTGATATTCATATCCGGCATGGGACTTGGCGTAAAGGGCTTTATGATATCAACTATTCTCTCAGACGCCTGCTCCGCTGTCCTGCTCACCGTTGCCGCCGGACTCGGACGCTTCTTCAGCCCCGGAAGCTTCAGCCGTCCTCTCGGAAAAAAAATGCTGAGCTTCTCTCTTCCGCTGATTCCTACAACTATAATGTGGACCTTCACCGGCTTCTCAGATCAGATATTCATCGGCAACCTGAAAAGCGACCATGTTCAACTGGGAGAAGGTGCTGCCGGAATATATGCCGCCGCTTCAAAGATACCAAACCTTATCTCAATGATATCCACTATCTTCTTTCAGGCATGGAATATGTCGGCAATAACCGAAAACGATTCAAAGGACAGGGATATATTCTATGCACGGGTATACTGTGCCTATGAAGCCATACTCTTCATCAGCGCCGCAGGACTTATCCTTCTCGTAAAGCCAATATCCGCCATACTCATCAATTACAGCACATTTCCCGAATACAGCAAGGCTTACCTTTATACGCCCCTGCTGATAGCGGCGGCTGTGTTCACCTGCTTCGACCTCTTTCTGTCAAGCATATATACCGCTACACAGCATACCAAAAATGCTTTCTATACTATTCTTGTAGTGTGTATCGCAAATGTCATCCTCAACATCTGCATAATACCGGAATGGGGTATACAGGGAGCAGCTCTTACCACCTTCCTCAGCTATCTGCTCTGCTACTGTATAAGAATGATCGATGCAAGATATTATGTGCCATTCGGCTTTTCTGTAAGAAGGAATGTACTGAATACAGGACTTCTTCTGACCATGTGTGCAGTCGGTATATTCCGCCCCGCAGGAGATATGCTGTGGCTGTGTCTCCTTACATCAGGGATAGTGCTCCTGAATTATCAGGCTTTGCTGACCACAGTCAAAAAGCTCCTGAAGAGATAACAATAACAAGGCAGTATCCGATGATACTGCCTTTTGCATTATGCCTAATGGGGGTAAATGCTTATTGTGAAATATTTACAAAATTATACAGATGTTCATAAATATCATTTACTTTCACAAACGGCTGTGTTATAATCAAAATGTATAAATATGTAAAGGCGAGCCGGAAAAATAGGCAGTTCTCAGCCCGCCGCCCCTCTCATTAAAAAGGAGTTTATTATGGCAGGAAAAACAAGATCACTCTCACAGAGAGCGGTCGCTGTTATTGCTGCTGCATTTGTCATGCTGACGATGATGATAATATCGCCGGCTGTAAAGGAGACAAATGCGGCCGGTACTGACCTCTATGTAGGCTATTCAGGCAGGAGCAATAACTTCTCGACCGTTCAGGAAGCAGTCAACAAAGCTGCAAGCCTCAATCCCAACAGCGAAGGCAGCAGAGTCACTATCCACATCGCTCCCGGTACTTACCGTGAGCAGGTTGTGGTCCAGACTCCCTACATCACCTTCGTCAACGATGAGCCTTCAAAGGGCGACGCTGTCCTCACATGGTACTACGGCATAGGCTATAAGTACTACAGCGCCAATTCCAAGGGTTATTACGATGCAGGACTTGCAAGCTCAAAGTCTTCAAAGAACGTGGCAAATTACCGCTGGGGCGCAA
>JAAYBK010000337.1 GCA_012718885.1 Ruminococcus sp.
ATTTTACACCTTCACATAACAATTATAGCGATTGAGTTTTTCATTTAGACTAACAGTAAGGCGACCGAGTGCGTACTGTTTCAGCACCGCCTGAGCCCGTGACTTCAATCTGTCAGCGTAAACAGGCTCGGCAATGAACTTCGGATTTTTCTCCAGTATCTTTTTAAGATAATAGTCCTTGCTTCTTCGGCTGAACTTCCTGCCTGTGAAAAAGCTCAGGCGGTATTCTCTGTCAGTGCAAAGACTGTAATATTCACGTTCAGTTTCTTTGGTGTGCCAGTGACGGTTATCGTTCTCAGGAAATGACAGCGGCAGATCAAGCGGTCGGAATTCGTCAGCTGTCATCGAAAGAGTATTGAGAAACTGATAGTTCAACTCCGTGAATTTCTGCGGATTGTCTTTGCTCACACCAGAGATGTACAGAGCGTGTCTGTACTTGCGGAATGCGTCCCAATAATCATCCCAGCTCATATTGTTCTCGCACAGCCAGCCGTAGCCCTTGAACATACTCTTGGTTAGGATAATGTCAACGTCCGCCGCCTTATGTTCAACTCCCCATATGTCAGTCAGAGTTGAAACTCCTGCGCTCTTGAAGAAGTCGTGAATGTCAACTTGATGCAGCATTCCCTTGATGTACGGCAGTCGTATCTGAAACGAGGTATGCTCGCCGCCTAACTTTTTATTGATGACCTTGGCGAACTCTTTGGAGATAACTCCTTCGCCGTCATATCCGAGAATATCAACACTTTCCCTGCGCTCAACGCGATGATACTTCCGAACGGCATTGTCGCTTCCGTCGTCCTCAACAGTTATAACATCTGTGTCATGTACGGTGTGTTTTTGATTATCCACAACGATAACTCTATGGGGCTTGTCGATATTTATTCCGTCAACACGGATACCGCCTGAGAGCATAAGTCCGTTGTATGCATACAGCTTGCTGAGCTGACACTTTGTTATCTCCATACCGAGACGTATGCGCTCAGTGACCTTCCAGAAAATGTCCTCACGGATAAATGACAGTACTGCGTTTCTGCTCATGCTTGCAGAGCGTTCAAACGCAACGTACTTGCGCATACCGTTGCCGAAGTCTATTTCCACACCTCTGTTCGTGAACAGTGCAGCAGCCTTCTCCTGCAGCTGTGCATAGTAAGGGTGCGATGCGTCACGGTCGAACACCCGTGAGAAGTCTGCGTAGAAAATAACATCGGACAGTTCTGTTATGAGCTCATCACTGTCACACTTGAAGTCATCACTGTGCAGCACGCACATTATCTGATAGAAAAGTGCGTTATCGTCCTGCTCGTGAGCTGAGTGTTTCAGACAGCTCCGCAGTGTATTTTTATCAATAACTGTTTTGTAAAACAGTCCGTCAGGTTTGGAGTAGTTCAGCATTGCTCTGACGGACAGATCATATATCCTGTACTTCATGGTCTCACCACCTGCAATAATTGTATCACAAAACATACCAAAATGCAATAAGGATACTGCTCCCACATTTTCATTCTTAAATGCACATTTTAGACTGAAAAACATTCAAAACTGTAATAATAACAGCTTTGAGTTGAAATATCTGTAAAGCTCTATTCTATGCGCTTTGTGGTCAATATCAGTTTGCTGTGAGAAAAGGTCAGTTCTCGTTAAAACATTATTGTATTTCGGAATGTCACTCTCAGGAGCAAAAAAACATATGCAAAAACAGGTCAATTTGCAAAAAGGATACTGCTCCCACATTTTTACTTGTGGAGAGTAAAAATCCGCCCGATACAGCCCACACAAATAGTTTGCTCGAGCAGTTGCCCGTAACGAAAAAGCTGTCGGCTGTGTTCGGGAATCTTATGGGAAAGGAGGAATTGTATGAGTAATATGTTACAAACGAAAACCGCAGAAGAAATACTGTCAACAGTATTCAAACCGAAGGAGTTCATCATTAACGGACTTCTTACGCCGGGACTGTACGTCCTTGCAGGTGCACAGAAGGTAGGTAAGTCATGGCTGGCAATGGATATCTGTCTCAGCATTGCAACAGGAGTTCCTGTACTCGGACGTGATACGATTCAAGGAACTGCTTTGTATCTTTGTCTCGAGGATAACTATCAGCGACTACAGCGCAGATTGTTTCGGATGAACGCCGAACCGATTGAAAATCTTCACTTCGCACTTGCCGCTGATAAAATCGGTGCAGGTCTTGAAGAACAAATCGAAGCGTTCCAAAAAGAGCACAGCGACTTGAAAATAGTTGTTGTCGATGTAATGCAAATGGTGCGCAGCAATGTTGAATCAAGCTACGGCAGTGATTATGCAGAACTGATCGCGCTCAAACAGCTTGCGTATCGTTTAAACATCTGCATACTGCTGATACATCATATGCGAAAAGCTAAGGACGATAATCCGTTCAATATGATGACAGGCAGTACAGGTATCGGCGGTGCAACTGACGACAACTTTGCGCTCAAAGAAACAAAGTGCGGCTCAGGAAAAGCAATCATGTATTGTCAGGGACGCGACATTGAGTATGCTGAACTGCGAATGCATTTCGATACCGATGTCATGCGCTGGATAGTTGAGAATGAACCTGCGACACAGAAGAACCGCGACAATATTGTTCTCTCTGCTGTATATCTTTTCATCAGAGAGCGGATTCACTTTGAAGGTACAGCAACTGAGTTAGTTGCTGAACTCAAATCAGTTACCGATGAAGTGATATATCCGAACAGAGTAACGCGCGACTTAGTCCAGAACGGATACGAGCTCAGCAAATACGGAATTGATTTCAGGTACGAAAGAGTTCATAAAGGTCGCATTATTATTCTTCATTACAACGGCGAGCGTGACAGTAGTGACGGTAGAAATGTTACCGTCACGCAGGCGTTGCCTGACAGCTCACAAAGCTCTATATAGCTTCATCTGCGGGGCGTGTCAGTAGGTTTCCGTGTCGGTAGAGTTACCGTCACGGTAGAGTTACTGTCACGCACAAAAACGCCAGTTTTTGCCGCCGATACAGAAATCGGGTAGTTATCCCACCTGCGGCGGTGAAAGCGATTGTCGCGCAACGTCGAGCGAGTGTGGGCGGCATTGGCATAAGGAGAAAACTACCGCTGACGGAGCAGTACAGGCGACGGAAGTATGAAATGCCAGCATCGCATTCGGCAGTCCGCCGAACGCTTGCTGGTCGGGGCGAACCCCGAACCCCCTCACAAAAATCGCACAAAGAAAGGAGCGTGATACAATGAGAAAACGCAATCGAACTATCACTATCCGCTGTACCGATGACGAGTACGAGCGGATACACAACAGGGCTCAGCGATACAAGCTGTCCCTCAGTGACTTCGTTCTCAGGTCGGCACTGGACAAGAAGATCGTCGTAGCGGACGGACTGGACGATGTTGCAAAGCAGCAGAAAGCTATCGGGCGGAACCTCAATCAGATAGCAATGCTGGCTCACGAAGGGCGGCTGCACTCTGTCCGACTGGACGAGCTTATTGAACAACACAGGTCAGTCACAGCAGCAGTCTGTGAGATAGCAAAGGTGGTGAAGTGATGCCTATAATCCATTTCATCAACAACAAAACTCAGACCGCTGGCGGCATGAGGAACGTCCTCAACTACGTCAGCAGAAAGGAAAAGACGGTCTCAGAGGACAAGCGCTTTGTGACCGGAGTCAACTGCTCTCCCGAGACTGCTCTCGATGAAATGACTGCAACCAAGAACCTGTATCACAAGCCTGACGGACGGCTGTACTATCATTTAGTGCAGAGCTTTCCGAGTGGATATGAAATCGAGCCCGAACTCGCACACAAGATAGCGGTGGAGCTTGCGGAGAAAGCCTTCGGAAAGTATGAGTGTGTAGTGGCAACTCATATTGACAGAGAGCATATCCACTCACACTTCGTGTTCAACTCTGTGAGCTTTGAGGACGGAAAGAAGTATCATTCCAACAAGGAAAGCGTCGAGGAATTGATGAAACTCAGTGACGAGATCTGTCAGCGGTACGGAGTCCATGCCCTCGACACTCCCAAGAAGAAAATGAATAAGGACTTCCTCTCTGACAGCGAGTACATGTCAGCCAAGCGCGGCGAGAGCTTCAAGTGGGAGCTGATGAATGTCATAAACCAAGTCATGAAGCAAGCAAAGACCAAGAAGCAGTTCTGCTATATGATGAAACAGCAAGGCTACGATGTAAGGTGGGAGGACACCCGCAAGTATATAACATATACCTGTCCCAACGGAAGAAAATGCCGTGACAATAAGCTCCACGGTGAGAAGTATAGAAAGGAGAATATGGAATATGAATTCAAAACAAGAAGAATTGCAGCAGATGTACGACAAGGAATTGTCGGCAGCGGCAGACACACAGCCGACAGTGGTGGTACTCGATTCCAACTGGAGAGCACTGATAGAATTGAACAGGCTGATGTCGCAGGAGCAGTTGGAGATACTCACCAGACTCTCGGTGCTGGCGACAAAAGCGGATACAGAACAGGTGCTGAAAACAGTGCGTTCCGAGCAGAGAGATACCATAGCGACCTGTCGGGAGCTGCTGGATCAAACGTCGGAAACCGCGACGTTAGCAGTCGAGCAGTTGAAGAAAGCAACAGCGGACCTGTCATCACAGGCTGGGAAACTGAACGAGGAATATGGATCGAAGCTGAAAGAGCTCGACGAATACAAGCACAGGCTCAGATTGAAAGCAGCCAAGTGGATAGTGATCTCGCAGTCGGTATTGATAGCATTGTCGGCGGCGTTGCAGCTGTGGCTACGTTGATAGAGGACGAGCCTTCCGACGATACCGAGTACGCTCGGGAGCACATTGACAGCAAGGCGCTCGCCGAGGAGCGAGAGTGGAAGGAAGCTCACGGAATACACATGGGTTAGTCCTGTGAGGTGTGCTTTGTTTCAACAGCCGGTTTTCGTCAGGTCTGATGAATGGATTTCGACAGAGCGATGTGGTATGATTGTTGGTCAGGAGGTGACCGCGGCGATGAAGTTGCAGGATCTATACTATGGAAACGTCATACCGTGTCAGCACGATGTCAGGAAGGACTCCGACTACGCAAAGCGAAGTCTGGAACTGCTTGAGATGTGTGACAGACTGGAGAAAAGGCTGTCGGCTGACGATAAGAAGCTGTTGAACGACATAACGGATATGCAGGGAATGCTGTCCGAAACGATGGTAGCAGAGAGCTACATACAGGGATTTCGTGACTGCGCCGAATTTATTATAGACGTGATGTTCGGCAGGAGCGAGAACCTGAAATAACAACATAACAATCAAACGGAAAGGGTACGGAAAACACCGTACCCTTTAATTTTTAGTAAAGGAAAGATGAAAATGAACACTTTAATTCACACGGGAAACATGAACAGAAGATTTGAGAGGAGCGTGGTATATTGGGTAGAATGCGATCCGAACCTAAGATCAAAACTGCAAATTTCATATATAACGGCGATAAGACCGCCTTTGATAATTTCATGGAAGCTATGATCCACGACTATCTGAACTCGTCAGAAATTGTACAGACTGCTCAGGTGGATTTTAGTGGAAAGGTAGAATTTTCGGAGGATAAAGAAAAAACAGTAGACTTCTGAGAAAGTCTGTGGTATGGTGTGTCGTAGCACCGGATAAGGTGCTGCGACTGCCAAGAAAGGAGTATGATATTATGAGAGCATGGCTCTATTACAGACTGTCTCGAGACGAGGACGCCGAGATGAACAGCTTACAGAATCAGCGGCAGATACTTGCAGACTACGCAGAACAGAACGGCTACGACATTGTCGGCGAGAGCTTCGATGACAACGTTTCCGGTATGACCTTCAACAGAAAAGGTATAGGTCAGCTTGAAACTGCTGTAGATGAGGGAAAAATCGACATAGTTTTAGTCAAAGACTTATCCCGACTCGGCAGACACCGAACTCAGACTGCTCTGTTCATTGACCACCTGCGTGAGAACAACGTAAAGGTCTACTCGGTGACCGAGGGCATAGACTCGACCAATGAAAATGATGATATGCTCATAGGCTTCAAGCAGCTGTTCAACGACTTTTATGCCAAAGACATAAGTAAAAAGGTGCGTGCAGGAGTGCGGCAGAAGCAGAAGAATACAGGGCTTATTGAAACGCTTCCGCTTGGATATCTCAAGGATAAAAATACCGGAACAATAAGTATTGATGAAGAAACATCATGGATAGTGAAAGAGGTATTCCGCCTGTATATAGAAGGATATGGACTGACTACCATAGCAAAGAAGATGAACGCGGAGGGAATTAAGTCACCTGACTACTATTTCAACAGAAAGCTTTCCGACCACAAGCCTGACATCTCAAAGAAATATCTGTGGGTGCAGACTACTGTGAAGCGTATGCTGACAAATGAACTGTACCATGGCACACTTGTAAATCACAAGACAGTAAGCTCAAAGATATACAAGACCAAAACTTCAGTCCCGGAAGATGAACAGTACCGTCATGAGAATTACTGCGCACCTATAATTGATGAAACAACTTGGAAACAGGCACAGTTCATGCTGGAACAGAGGTCAAAGATAAATCCTCGCTCACAGTGCGGACGGAACATTCACAGGTATGCAGGAATTATCAAATGTGCCGAGTGTGGTGCAAGTCTTATTGCAAAGCGAAGGCGATGGAAGGATAAGGAGTACATTGAGTACACCTGCAACAGCAATCACCGCTACGGCAAGGAATACTGCACACCACATTCGGTCCGAGAGGAACAGCTTGATGCACTGATAAATATCGAGATTGTATCGTTGCTTGAATATATACAAGCTGAGAGTGCGAAATACGAAAAGATCGTCAAGAATTGGCTCAAAAAGAAGCCAAAGTACGACAGAGAGATACAGCGCAACAATGAAAAGATCAAGCGATGCCGTGATGAGATAGAGCAGCTCATTATCGAGCGTATCAATGACCGTGAACACGCAAAGGTCTACAATGATATGATTGAAAAGCGTGAAGCAGAGATACGTTCTCTCGAACAGAAGGTAACCGACCTGCGGCATTATGATGAGGTCTGTAAGAAGCGCCGCGAGGAACTGCAAAATACTTCCGAGCTGATCGAAACAATACTCGCGGACGGACACATCTCGAATGTCAACCTGAGAATGCTCGTCCGGCAAATCACGGTCCACCAGAACGATGACAAGTCTATCGACATCAACTTCGAGATGAACGGTGCGTTCAATTACAACATCATGGAAGATGTTACGGCTGATATACTGTGATATCACCTAAAAGAAACCGAAATTGGATTGACATAACTTCTGTAATATGATATAATAACAAAGAGTGCCCAGCAAACCTTATGAGTCTTTTGATACTTCTTCTCATAACTTTTGCTAAGGCACTCTTCATTTTGGTGCGGATAACAGGAGTTGAACCTGCATGAACTTGCGTTCACATGGACCTGAACCATGCGCGTCTGCCAATTCCGCCATATCCGCTTGTATAATGAGTCGAAAAATTTTACACGGCACGACTCTTGACCGAGGTGGACTTATTACAAGTTGCTCCACAGAAATGCTGATAAGTAATGCGAAATTGATTTATACACTGACGTAACGCAACCTGAACCATACGCGTCTGCCAATTCCGCCATATCCGCATTGCTTAAATATTATATCACAAAGCGCCCCGCTTGTCAAGTGTTTTTTAAAAATTATTTTCGATAAAAAGGAAAATGCACTTGTTGAATATGGATACAAACCAGATGAATAAAGCCTTGAATTTGGTGGTATTGACGATTGACAAAACTGCTTATATGTTATATACTGTATATAGAACACATAAACAGTTGAGACAGGAGGTATGAGAATGAAAATATATCAGAACTCAAACGAGCCTATCTATAAGCAGATCGCTTCTCAGCTTCGTGAGCAGATACTGACGGGAAAACTGAAAAGCGGAGATCCGTTGCCGTCCATAAGGATGCTGGCACAGGATCTTAAGATAAGCGTAATAACGACTATGAAGGCATACGAGGAGCTCTCTGCCGAGGGATTAGTCACAGCGTCTAAGGGCAAGGGGTACTATGTAAATGCCAGGGACGAAAAAATGATAGCTGAGCAGCATATGCGTCAGCTTGAGGAACATCTCACAAATGCGATCTACTCTGCAAGGATAGCAGGACTTGATTACAACAAGGTCTGTGAGACACTGAAAGCATTGTGGGATATCGAAGATTGATCATAGAGGGGGACTTATTATGGATACAGCATTGAATATAAAGGGAATAACAAAAAAATACAAGGATTTTACACTGGGCGGCATTGATATAAACATACCTAAGGGCTTTTCCTCAGCGCTTATTGGTGCAAACGGAGCAGGCAAGACAACTCTTATAGACATTATCTGCGGAGTGACTGCCAGTGATGCTGGTAATATGGAATATTTCGGAAAATATACCGATAATGACCGCAGCGAGCTGAGGAACATGATAGGATACTGTTCATCGGCAAATTTTTTCCCGATGGACTGGAATCTGAAAAAGGTAGCTGAGGTCATGGAGGTTGCATTCGACGGTTTTGACAGAAAGAAATTTTCCGCATTATGTGATAAGTTCAAGCTTGGTGATCCTTTCGGAAAAAAGCAGAAGAAGCTTATGAAGATGTCCGACGGTAACCGTATGAGGGCATATCTTGCAGCAGTTCTTGCAAGGAACACTGAGCTTCTTGTACTGGATGAACCGGCTTCATCACTTGATCCGCTGGCCCGTGATCTGCTCTGTGATATGTTCAGGGATTATCTTGCCGAGAGGGACGGGGAGAGGACAGTAATATTCTCAACACATAACATTGCTGATATGGAGTTCGTTACTGACAACGCCATATTCATGGCTGGTGGAAAGGTAATAGAGCAGGGCTTTGTAGAAGACCTGAAAGAAAAGTACATACTTGTACACGGTGATGCTGCTGTCAGTG
>JAAYBK010000338.1 GCA_012718885.1 Ruminococcus sp.
CGTAAGAAAGACTATCGATATCCACGATGTTGTAAATATGCAGTACACCTCAGGAACAACAGGCTTCCCCAAGGGCGTAATGCTTACACACTATAACGTAGTCAACAATGGCAAGGCTATCGGAGACTGCATGGATCTCTCCACAGCTGACCGCATGATGATACAGGTGCCTATGTTCCACTGCTTCGGCATGGTTCTGGCTATGACAGCTTCCATGACTCATGGTACAACTATGTCTCCTATAACACGTTTCTCACCGCGAAAGGGTCTTGCTTGCATCAACAAGGAGAAGATAACCTGTTTTCACGGTGTACCCACTATGTTCATAGCTATGCTGGGGCATGAGGACTTTGAAAAAACCGATTTCTCATACATGAGAACAGGTATCATGGCAGGCTCTCCTTGCCCTATCAAGACAATGGAAGAGGTCGTTGAGAAGATGCACATGAGCGAGATCTGTATAACCTACGGTCAGACTGAGGCTTCTCCTGCTACAACAATGAGCAAGACCACAGATACTCTTGAGCAGCGTGTAAATACAGTCGGCGGACCTATTTTCGGTGTTGAGTGCCGTATAGTTGATCCGGAGACAAATCAGGAGGTTCCTGATGACGTTGATGGTGAGTTCGTAGCAAGAGGCTATAACATCATGAAGGGCTATTACAAGATGCCTGAGGCTACTGCTGCCGCTATCGACAGCGAGGGCTGGCTCCATACAGGAGACCTTGCGAGAAGACGTTCTTCTGACGGATATTTTAAGATAACAGGCCGTATCAAGGACATGATAATCCGCGGCGGTGAGAATATATACCCCAAGGAGATCGAGGACTTCCTCTACACATATCCTAAGGTAAAGGACGTACAGGTTATCGGCGTACCTGATGAGGATTACGGCGAGGAAATAATGGCTTGTATCGTGCTGCAGGACGGCGAGACGGCAACCGAACAGGAGATAAAGGACTTCTGTCTTGCAAGAATGGCAAAGCACAAGTGTCCGAGATATGTTGATTTCGTTGACGGCTTCCCGATGAATGCCGCAGGAAAGATACTGAAATACAAGATGAGAGAGCAGGCTATAGAAAAGCTCAAGCTTCACAAGGCTGACAGTATTGTTACTGCATAAAAAACATCTTTTTCAAAATCAGTTAGCATATCAGTCTTGTAAAGTTATTCCGGAAGATGATATGCAGTTTATGGTGAATGTTGACAAAGGCGTATTCACATTCTCGCTTGTTTGCAGCAGTCCTTGTGAGCTAGTATCCAGTCTAAGATATTCGCAGCACAGGGATTCTCAAAGCTTGGAGCAAAGTACGCTGAACACGCAGCAGAAGAAAGAGGCTATGTTGACAAGTGCATCGACCGTATCCTCGATCTTGGCGGTGAGGTTAAGAACGGTGCGAAGAAGGAAGAACCCGTTTTCACCGATATTGTCGAGTTTATCAAGTATGATCTCCAAACCTCCAAAGACGGCCTTGCATGGCTGAAAACACTGGTTGAGGAAGCGAGAGACGATTACTCCACCTTTGATTTACTGAAAACATATTATCAGGACGAGGAAGAAGATCTGTACTGGGCTGAACAGCAGCTTGAGCTGATTGAAAAGATTGGTCTCCAGAACTGGCTGAACATTCAGGTGTGACGTAACAGCTATGTTCCCCGATAATGTAAAAAAGGTTTTCAACGAAAATCTTTGGTATATAGCGACCTGTGGTGATGAGCCGAATGTCGTTCCCGTCGGCTTCAAGCGCGTGTGCGATAACGGAAAACTTGCGATAGGTGCTATTCTACTTGAAACAACGCTGGATAATATAAAGTCAAGCGGCAGGATCGCTGTTGCCTGTGCAAATCCGGTGACAGGCGAAGCATACCAGATCAAGGGAACGGCGGAGCTTGTGTGCGAGGGCGAAGATTATGAGCATTACTGTATGCTCACAAAGAATACTTTTAAGGGTGCTATGGAACTCAAATGCGTAGTTCTGATTACGCCTGAAAGACTGATATACGCTTCTCCTAACGAGCATAACAAGAAAGAAATAATCATATAACGGAGGTACATACAATGGCAGAAAAGAAAAAGATACTCGAAGCAATGAAGAAAGCCGGCGAACCGCTAAACGCAGGCAAGATCGCCGAGCTGACAGGGCTTGACCGCAAGACCGTTGACAAGACCATGACCGCTATGAAAAACGAAGGTTCTATCGTATCTCCTGTGAGATGCAAATGGGAGCCTGCTGAAAAGTAAGAACGATATGGGGCTGTCGGTCGGTTGTCGGCAGCCCTTGGCGCAAAAATGATTTGAAAGGAGCTATATTATGGAGATCAAAGCAGTTAAATTCAGAAAAGACGGATTCTATTCTCAGCCATTCGTATTCGGCGGCGAGGAAGGCACGGATAAATATGACAAGAATATCCGCTATCGTGGCAGTTTGCAGAACTATCTGATCGACACAGGCAATGAAGTTATCCTTGTTGATACCGGTCTGCCTGCCGGAACACCCGAAGAAGTACCCGACGAGAACACTCCGCTCTATACGGGCAAGGATATTTGCAGCTATATGGATGCTTTCAAAGCACTCGGCTACAAGCCCGAACAGGTCACAAAGATTCTGCTTACCCACAAGCACGCTGACCATTCAGGTGAGCTGAAGTCTTTCACGAATGCGAAGATCTATGTTAATGCCGATGAAGTCTCAGCTGCTGAATTGCAGGGGCTTGATAACATTGTACCTGTTACCTTTACGGATGGTGCGTATCACAACTTCCCGGAAAGTCAGAAGATCGCCGAGGGCGTTTATCTCATCAAGGCAAAGGGACACACCAACGGCAACAGTATAATTATCGTTGAAAATGACGGACTGTTCTATATGCTCCACGGCGATATTACCTATGTTGACGAAGCACTCTATGAGAACAAGCTGTCTGTTGTATTTGAGGATATTTCCGCTGCCCGTGAATCACTTGACCGTGTGCGTGAATTCGTGAAGAACAATCCTACTGTTTACTGCGGAACACATACCCCGCAGGGCTATGAGAACCTTGAAGCAAAGCGTGTCATGGATCTGGATAATCCTGTTCCGACGGTGCTTGCAGAGGTGGATTTCTCCGCACAACAGGCAAGCGGAAAGTATGTCTGCTCGATCTGTGGATATGTTTATGATCCTGCCGAACATGACGGCGTTGCATTTGAGGACTTGCCCGCTGACTGGAAATGTCCGAGATGCAAGCAGGGCAAGGATAAGTTCAATAAGGCTTAATCGTATCACAAACTAAAACGTTCCCTTATACAGAATCAAACAGAAGAAGATTGCATAGCAGATCAGTTAACATTCAAATAGTATATTGATCCGTTTACGGGTAATAAGAATAAGTAAGCAAAAAGAAACAGCCACTTGAAGCAGCTGCTCAAGATAGTAATGCAATGTCAAACCTTCAGTGCCCACTTTAGTGGGTGAGCCTGTATTTGCCCCTTTTAGTGACTGTGCAAACCACCACTTCAGTGGTGGTTTTGATTTATTTGACTTTGCGATATTTCTGGTTCTTACTGTTCGGTTTATCAGGAATAGTTCTCTCGATTATTCCCTTATTCAATGCAGTATCAAGATAATTCTTGCGGAATGTAGGTCGATGAGAGAGTCCGAGCTCGTTCATAATTTCAGCAGCTGACATCTCCGTGTCACCCAGAATTTTTGTTAATCTGCTAATGTTATCATCTTGGTCGGTATCTTGGTCGCTAACTTGGTCGGTCGAGCGATCAACATTCTCCATATCCTTCAAAGTAGAGTATATTATATCAAGCATCAGCTCAACAAATATTGCGCTGTCTGTACTTTTATCAGCTTTACCTAAAGCTTTATAGTATTCAGCTTGCCTTGAGCGTATCATTTCTTCGATTGGTAGCCAATAGAAAAGCTCCTTCCACTGTCCGAGCAGCAGACTGTGCCACATTCTGCCCATACGTCCGTTACCGTCAGCGAATGGATGAATAAACTCAAATTCATAATGAAAAACAGCACTTTTAATAAGAGGATGTACTTCAGAGGTCTTATAACATTCAAAAAGGTCGGCTATCAGCTTCGGAACAAGATCAGCAGGCGGCGCCATATGAATAAGCTGCTCGCCGTCGAAGATACCAACGCCCTTTGAGCGGAATCTGCAGTTTTCAGGAACAAGTCCTTTCATCATGAGCCTATGAGCCGATAACAGATCCTCAACAGAATTAGGATCAAGTTTCAGCATAAGCTCATATGCTTCATAGGCGTTCTTGACTTCCTGTATTTCATTAGGATTTCCGAGCACACGTTTGCCGTCAATAATAGCCGTGACCTGATCTATCGTCAACGTATTGTGTTCAATTGCAAGAGAGGAATGAATAGTTCTTATGCAGTTTTCTCTTCTCTGGTGTTGATTAACGGTGCATTGAAGCTTCATAGTTATCTTTCCGATCTGTTCACATATATCAGCAATAAGTATGACTAACCTGTCCGTAACCGTAAACGGCGGTTTGTTATCAGGCATATTGACCTCCCTGTAAACAATGGATCTATGCTAGTATTATACAATAGAATAGATAAATAATCAAGTTTTTTAGTTGAGGGGGAGTGCGACTTTCCTGTAAAACTCATATTTTTGTAATAGAATTGATTTGTGAAGTCTTATGTGATATAATAAGTAAAAAACAGGTCGGATTGTGGTATAATTACAAACATAAGCAATGTGTGGGTATGATTATCCAATAATGAGGTGTTTGAGAACATAAAATGTATAGTATTTGGCACAGTTCA
>JAAYBK010000339.1 GCA_012718885.1 Ruminococcus sp.
ACTCCCTTTCGGAGCAGCTTTAATATTATATCACTGTCTCTCAGGTTTGTCAAGTGCTTTTTTCAAACTTTTTTTAAGTTTTTTCTAAGCTCTTGTGCTCTCCGTCGACAGCTTTATTATTATAGCACTCTTTTCCGATACTGTCAACCCATATTTTCCCACAACGTTGGCCGACCAATTTACGTATTTTGTGTGCAATATGACGTAGCTCAGGTCAATATCAGCGTTATATGGAGCTCCGGCCGGTTTTCCCTCACTGATATAGTCATGCCCGAGCTGTCATCACGCCCCGCTTCATATATAAGACCGAACACCTTCTGATCCTCTACATATTCCTTCCTGAACCTGTCATACAGCTCCTCTGTAGCAAGCTTGATATCTATCTCGCTGGAACCCGCTTTAAGCTCTCGCAGGATTATCTCTCTTGCATCATCCATCGTCTCGGCAAAATGGCCGTTCATTTTATAGTAGCTTCCTCCGCCTTTTTCGCCCTTGCAGGGAAATGGCTCAAACGACTCTTCATCAGGCATATGGGTTTTGTAGAACTCGTCATCGTCACAGAGATAATACATCCTTCTCATATCTCCGCCTACATCAGTATCATCCCACGTTACATCTATATTATACCAGTTTCCACTTACAAGCACTTGATTCCAGGCGTGATTCTCGCCTTCAGCCACACCGGTTATAAGTACAGTCTGAAGCCCTGCCTTCTCACAGAGCACATTAAATGCTTTCGCATATCCCTCGCAGTTTGCCTTCTTATTCACAAGGCAGCCATAGGATGTGGAGCTCAGCCCGGTTTCGTCTGATTCAATATATTTGCAGTTTCTCACAAGATAGTCATGTATCCTCATCACCTTATCAAAGTCGTTTGCATTCACCGAGACATCCAGAGTAGCCTTACGCACAGCCTCGTCAAGTTCTGTTCTCATACTCTCGTACTCTTCCTTATCCACTCTGTAAACGATCTGAGCGTTGCGGACCTTATTTGCCGTGTAGTAGACTGAATCAAGCTGGAACAGCCTGCCCTCCTGCTTTTCCACCATGCAGAAGACCTTGTTATAAGTATCGCCGGAAACATCATAGGGCAGAGCTATCTCTTTCCTGTGGTCAGTTATCCCTCTGTACAGTGCTTCATATATAGCCTGTTCTTTTTTGCTGAGGGTCCTGTAGGCCGGGCGGATGCTCTCCTCCTCATATGTAAGGTATTTCGGTTTTGGATATTTCTTGAGGAGCCCCATACTTTTTGCAAAGCTATATCCCATAAAAACTGCAATAAACAGAAGAGCGGCCATAAGAGCATAGAATACTTTACTATTTTTCATACAGCCGCCTCCTTATTTTATTTATCCGTTATCATCACGGTGTTGTTCTTTATTTTGAATTTCGGCAGATTTTCAATAAATCTGCTGAACTTTGAATATCCGTAGGTCTTTACGCTGAACTCCGGTATCTTTGTGCAGAGCTGCTTTTTCAGCTCGCCAAGATTATACCCCTTGCTGCCATTTGTTCTTACTATAGCCTCAAGCGTATCCTCTATCCTCTGGAGATCAGTCTTATCCGACTTCTGTGATACGAGAATACTGCTGCCCACCTGTCTGAAGCTCAGGCAGTCAAAATCCTTGAGGAACTGTGAGAACTTGGAATATCCGTAGTTTCTAACATCGAAATCAGGGTATCGTCCCTGCAGGCGGCTTCCCAGCTCGCCAATATTGATCTCCTCCTGGAGATTGGCGTTCTCTGCGATTATGCGGATGATAGCAGATTCAAGAGTCTGCATCTCCACCTTGTCATTATCATCTCCGGTGCCCTGAGTTTCCTCCTCAGCAATTACCTCCAGATACTTGAAGGCATTGCAGGCGGTGCTGAATGGCTTCGGGGTCTTTTTCTCGCCCATGCCTATAACGTGCATACCGGATTCTCTTAGTCTTATGGCAAGCCTTGTGAAATCGCTGTCGCTTGACACCAGGCAGAATCCGTCCACATTATGTGAATAGAGAATATCCATAGCGTCAATTATCATCGCCGAGTCAGTAGCATTCTTTCCTGTGGTGTAGCTATACTGCTGCACAGGAGTTATGGCATTATCCAGCGCCATATTCTTCCAGCTTGCAAGATTCGGCCTCGTCCAGTCGCCGTATACTCTTTTATATGTAACCACACCGTAGTTAGATACCTCATCCAGAATATATCTTGTATATTTCGCAGCAACATTATCAGCATCGATAAGCACTGCATACCGCATTTCTTTTTCCATATCTTCACCTCATCAGCCTGTTCCGACATTTTTATATTGTTTAATCTCCGTAGGATGAATACTTGCTTTTTTCTTTGCCGATAAACGCTGTATATCCATCATCCTCCCAGATTATCCAGTCCTTTTCATTATCAGTGCAGCATATGCTCTTCTCATACGTGAAAAATCCTGTGCGGCGCAGAGTAACTATGCCCGGTATCTTCGTATCCGTAAAGTCATTACTAAGATCTGCATCATAATAATAGATCATATGCTCACCGTCAGGGCTTTTAAGCTTCTTAATGGTAACCAGATCCTTCTTATTGTCGATCGTAACATAAGAAACAAAAGCAGTTGCAATACCAAATATAATAATGCCGGCTATACAGAGTCCTTTTCCACGCTCGCCATAACCTCCCTTCCCTGCAAGCGAAAGAATACATATCACAAGCAGCAGAAGCGGTACCAGAACAGCAAACACAGGCACCAATATCATCTCCGGCACAGGACCTATGGCAAAAACCTTGTCATCCCCATTAGAATCCATAGCGATTGCTGCCCCCAGCGAAACCGCAGCAAGCACCCCTAATACGATCTTTGTGATCTTCACCTCATTATCCTCCATATCATTTTATTATATGAGCAGTTATTATAGTATAGCTGCCTGCATTGACTGTAAGCCGGATATTTTCCAGCTCACAGTAATAGTTCTTTCCATTTCTGTATACAGCCGATCTTCCGTCCTCTATTATGCCGCAGCAATACCCGACCGTATCATTGCAGTCCAGGCCGAGGTTCTTCCGGATGCGCTCTGCGCCCATATCAGTGGTATGAAGTCTGCTAAGCTGTGACAGGAGAGCTGCTTTATCGTCCATATCTTCCCCCAGGTCATATAACAAAAAATCCCGAAACGAATGCTTCGGGATTCATTTATACCAAGGTTATTACCCCAGTACTATGGAGCGGATTACGAGGCTCGAACTCGCTACCTCCACCTTGGCAAGGTGGCGCTCTACCAGATGAGCTAAATCCGCATTTTAATGAGCAAGTGGTTCACAGAAGACT
>JAAYBK010000340.1 GCA_012718885.1 Ruminococcus sp.
ATATCCGCTCCGGCAGTGAAGGAAACTATGTCATCAGCGGTGATGTTTTTGGAGTCGCATGATGTCAGGAGCTGTTCTGCTCCGGCAAGGTTTGACTGAAGCTGCGCGATAGTGAAGTCACGGTCGCCGAATATCAGCGATCCCTCCGCAGCATTTTCAGCTATCCTCCAGCTCTGAGGATAAGCAGATTCGTTTATGACAATATTCCTGAAGAGCTTGCCGTTCATAGGAACAGGCTCCTTGCCGAAAACGAAGCTGTCAGCGTTGAGCAGATAGCCATCGCCTCCGGTGAATTTCAGGTAGATTGTATGAGTGCCCTTTATCATAGGGATAGTGGCCTCAAATTCCTGATAGTCGGAA
Source organism: Ruminococcus sp. (assembly GCA_012718885.1). Classification (GTDB taxonomy): domain Bacteria; phylum Bacillota; class Clostridia; order Oscillospirales; family Ruminococcaceae; genus Ruminococcus. The sequence continues at coordinate 361 of JAAYBK010000340.1, forward strand.
AACCCGGTAGTTCCGGGGAAGTTTATCTTTGCGGCAGGGGACGTTGAAAGATCATCCAGATAAAGCTCTATCGTGGCTGGATTGCCTGAGAAGAGCCACTTGAAGGAACGTGCGCCGTCGCCAAAGTTAATGCGGCGGTACATAGCCCAGTCGCCGTTTTCGATATAGCCTATGTTCTGTCCGCCGGAGGAGAGCTCTTCGGTCTGTATGCCCTCCTGAGCGGAGAAGCTTTCTGCCTCGATGGTCTCAAATGCGGATACAGCCGGAGCAGGGGGCGTTGAGCTTTCGGGAGAAAGCTGAACAACTCCTGCCGGGAAAGAATCAACGGTAAGATCGTTGATATAGTATTCGATGTTGGTATAGCCCTTATCGCAGTAATCTCCGTTGTAGTCTGTGGGATCACTGGGGTCAAGACCTCTTGCCAGCTCCCAGTCGTCAGCCATTCCGTCGTTGTCGGCATCGGTTATTTCCTTTTTGAGGACAGCCGAGGGGTAGGAGTAGTTTACTCCGCATTTGATATTGTACTTGTTCAGGTCTGTCTGGCTGGAATCATAGGCAGCAGTACCGCTGCATGAGCCTGTGCCGTTCTTGGTTTCATTGGCGCACTGCTGATCTATAGCAGTACGCTTATCCGGGGAGATACCGTTTCCGGCGAAGCTTATAACATGATCATAGGAAGCTGCAGCGCTTTCACAGCCTTGTACTGAGGAAACGTTTTCGCCGTTGTTGTTTATGCTGAAAGGTGAGGCGCTATAAAGGTTGTCCTTAGTGATGCCGATACCGCTCTTGACAGAAACGCCTGCCCAGTTGTCGTTGGTAATTGAGTGGAAGGAGCCGTCCTTATTTATGAGACGGTTTCCGGAACAGTAGACCTTGAAGTTTTCAGGCTTTGTAGTGCTGTCTACATTCATCCAGTGATATCCGCCGGTGGTAGAATTTCCGGCCTTAAGAGTGTTGTTCACGTAATTGAGGTGACCGATAGTACCGTAAGCGGTCTGGTAGCCCCAATCGTAGATGATATTATTTGTGAAATCCGCAGTGTTCTGCCCTTCAACTTTTCCACGGAAGTTTCGTGAAACGTTGTGGATAATGAGATTGTGATCGAAGGTCAAAGCGCCCTTGCCCATCATTATGCCGAAGCCGTGGAGACCTTTCTTATGTCCGCCCCATGAATCGGCAGGGCCAAGAACGGAATACTGAACGGTGTAGTTCATATTATTGGAGTAAAGTCCCCACTGTTCGTCAGTAGTCCAGCCCATAGAGCAGTGATCGATTATGGAGTTGGAGCCCTTTGCGCCGCCCCATGCATCATTTCCGGAGCTTGTGGAGGCATACGGACCGGGGCGTGAACTGATGTAGCGGCAGATTATATTATCTCCGGACATACCCATTTTGTAGTTCTTGAGTGTGATGCCTGAACCGCCGGGAGCAGTCTGTCCGGCGATAGTGATGTTGCTCTGGCAGAGAATATTGCCTTGGAGCTCGATAGTGCCGCTGACGTCGAAAACGACGATGCGTCCGGATTTGCTTACAGCGTCACGGAATGAGCCTTCACCGCTGTCATTGAGGTTTGTAACGTGGTAGACCTCTCCGCCGCGGCCGCCGGTGGCGTATTTTCCTCCGCCGACAGCACCAGGAAACGCCGGTATGCGTCCTGTAGCGGCAGAAGCGCTGATCTGCGTATTTTCCCTTGCCGGAAGGCAGACTGCGGAAGAGGAAAGCACAGCCGTGATACTTGTTATAAATGCGATCAATCTCTTTGGATATCTGCTCATAGTGATCCCCCCGAAAAACAAAATATATTTTACATTATTATACATTATTACAGTAATGAATACAATGAAATATAGTATTTTTTTACTGACATAATGTGAGATATCCGTGAAAATAACAGGTGGGCGATATGCAGAATAATCTTTTTCGGGGCATGAAAAATGATAATATTGTGAATAAAGGATATATCCGGCAATTATTTTTAAAAATCTGTTGAATTTTTATCGGCGGTATGCTATAATAATTAAAGTATGTTTAAAAACTGATCGCCCCATGTTCAGGGGCAGAATGGAGAGATCATGAATATTCAGGATATGCTCATTACAATGGAACAGGAGGCAGAGGCTGTACAGCCATCTCTTTTCCCGTTCACTCTGGGAATGCATATGACTTTCGTAAGCATTGCCGTTATATTCTTTATTTATCGTTACTACGTACAGAAGCGCCCGTATCAGGTGATCATCGCTTCTGCAATATTTGTATCACTTGGCTTCTGGCTCTCAGAAAGCAAGACTGTATACTATGGAATAGGAATACTTCAGGTACTGCTGCTCATAGCCGCACTGATATCAACATTCGTCTGCAAGCCGGCAGAGGCTGCCGCAGATGCAAAGGCTGATACAGAGGCAAAAGAGGATAACAGCGGGGAGGAATGAGCGGTTTGAAAATTGCAGTTCTTGACTGGTATACTGTCAACATCAGCGGAGATATTCCGGTATCAAGGCTTGAGGAGCTGGGGGAGGTAAAGATAATACCTCTCACAAAGCCGGAGGAAACTGCCGCAAATATAGGCGATGCAGATATCGTACTCTGCAATAAGGTGCTCATTACCCGGGAGGTCATGGATGCCTGCCCGAATATAAAATACATAGGCCTTTTTGCCACAGGATACAACAATGTTGATATCGGATATGCTGCTGAAAAGGGCATAACTGTCTGCAATGCCGGACAGTATTCCACAAATGCTGTGGCACAGCAGACTTTTGCATATATCCTTGACCGTTTCAGCCGTATCAGAGACTACGATAAGGCTGTAAAGGACGGAGAATGGGAGCGCTCACCGGCGTTTTCCTATTTTCCCATACCTACCTCAGAGCTTGCAGGCCGCACGCTTTCAATAGTCGGTTATGGCTCCATAGGCAGGAAGGTGGCTGAGATAGGCCATGCCTTCGGTATGGATATAGTGGTAAGTACACGTACTGCGCCGAAGGACTGCCCATACGAAGTGACAGATGTTATCACAGCCGCAGAAAAGGCAGACGTTCTCACATTCCATTGTCCTCTTACTGAACAGACAAAGCATATAGTCAGCCGGGAGCTGCTCTCACATATGAAGAGTTCGGCCATGCTGATAAATACGGCAAGAGGCGGCATAGTCAATGAAGCCGACCTTGCGGAGGCTCTCAACACCGGAAAGCTTGCCGCAGCCTATCTGGATGTGCTGGACAAGGAGCCGATGTCTCCGGATACTCCGCTTAAAACAGCAAAGAACTGCACGATAACTCCGCATACGGCCTGGGCTCCTCTTGAGACGAGACAGAGACTTGTGGAAATAGTTTGCAGCAATATAAGAGCCTGGCAGAACGGCTCTCCCACCAATAAAGTAAACTGAAGGAAGATAGATGATGAGGAATATTTCCGAAAAGAAGCGTATCGTTATAAAGCTTGGTACGTCTACACTTGCCCATAAGACAGGCAAGCTGAATATAAGAAGGATGACAAATCTTGTCAGGGTAATATCAGACCTGCATAACTCCGGCAGGGAGATCATAATGGTATCCTCCGGTGCAGTAGGACTGGGCGCAGGCAAGCTGGGACTCCCGGAAAAGCCGAAAGAGACCAAGCTGAAGCAGGCTGTCGCCGCTATTGGACAGTGCGAGCTCATGCACGTATATGACGATATGTTTGCAAAGTACAGCGTTACAGTCGGCCAGATTCTTCTTACAAAGACTATAATCAACAATCCGAGCCACTGCGAGAACTTCAAGAATACTATCGAGAGCCTTGTAAGTCTGGATGTTATACCGATCGTCAATGAGAACGACACTATCGCTATCGATGAGCTGGAGCTTGAGATAGGCGAGAACGATTCGCTTTCAGCACTGGTTGCAGAGCTTTCCGGAGCAGATCTGCTGTTGATACTTTCTGATATCGATGCACTTTACGACGATGATCCCAGATCCAACCCGGAGGCAAGGCCTATATCTGTAGTCGAGGAGATCACTCCAGAGATAGAGAGTGTTGCCGGCGGAGCAGGAACGAGCCTCGGTACAGGCGGAATGTCCACAAAGATCAACGCCGCCAAGATAGCAACAGAGGCTGGAATAGACATGGTTATAATGAACGGCCGTGATCCTGAAAAGCTTTACGACCTTTTTGAAGATAAAGACATAGGAACAATATTCCTTGCGAAGAAAAAATGAGGTGAATTATATGAGCTATACAGAAGATCTTGGAAAAAGAGCAAAGGCAGCAGAGCCGCTGCTGGCCGCTGCTCCCTCCGCAGTTAAGGACAGAGCGCTTGAAGCTATCGCAGAAGCACTGAAGGAGAATATGGCGCACATCATAAGTGAGAATGCCAAGGATCTCGCAGCAGCAAAGGAGAACGGTATCTCCGAAGCTATGCAGGACAGACTCAGACTTAATGAGAGCCGTATAGATGGAATGGTAAAGGGCATACGTGAGCTTATTGCCATGAATGATCCTATCGGAGAGATCGTTGAGGGTTTCACCCGTCCTAACGGTCTGAGGATATGTAAGACAAGAGTACCTCTCGGCGTAATAGGCATAATATTTGAATCACGTCCTAATGTTACAGTTGACGCCGCTGCACTCTGCCTCAAGGCAGGAAATGCAGTTATACTCAAGGGCGGAAAAGAGGCTATACACTCCAATATATGCCTTGGCTCAATAATGAGGATGGCTATTGAGGCAGCAGGCCTTCCGGCTGATGCCATACAGGTAGTTGACAATACCTCCCGTGAGACTACAAATGAGCTTATGAAGCTCAACGGCTATGTGGATGTGCTTATCCCGAGAGGAAGCGCAAGACTTATCCAGGCCGTTGTTAATACAGCAACAGTTCCTGTTATCGAGACCGGAGCAGGCAACTGCCACGTTTACGTTGACGCTTCAGCAGACCTTGCAATGGCTGTTGATATAGCAGACAACGGAAAGACACAGCGTCCTTCAGTATGCAATGCCATAGAGAGCCTGTTGGTTCACAAGGATGTTGCCGAGGAGTATCTCCCTATGATAGCAGAGCGCTTCAAGGAGCATAATGTGAAGATATACGGCTGTGACAGGACTATAGCTATACTGGGAGAAGGTATTGAAAAGGCCACTGATACAGAGTACGCCACAGAGTTCGGTGATTATATCATTGCCGTAAAGGTAGTGGATACCATAGACGAGGCAATAGCTCATATCAGACGTTTCAGCACACGCCATTCCGAGTGTATCGTTACGAGCACTCTTGCAGCTGCTGAGAAATTCCAGCGTGAAATAGACGCAGCAGCTGTATATGTGAACGCATCCACACGTTTTACTGACGGCGGAGAGTTCGGATTCGGTGCTGAGATCGGTATATCCACACAGAAGCTCCATGCAAGAGGACCTATGGGTCTCAGGGAACTGACTACTGTGAAGTATCTTATCAACGGAAACGGACAGATAAGATAACAATAGTTGAATAATAAAACGCCGAAGGCGGCAGAAAATGGGATTCCAAAGGGTTTATCAACCCTTTGGCTGGGGAGTGTGCGAGAGGGGGCAGAGCCCCCTCTGAAAAGCAGCACAGCAAGCGAAGCAATGCTGTACGTTCGCAGCACATATCTTGTCTCGGCTTGACCGACAAATAAACAATCCCTGACTAAACCTTATTCAACTGAAGATATTACATATGTTTAATTTTGGAGGTCAGAATGGCTATCAGAAAAGATCTGGACGATATGCTCAACAGTCTTAAACTAAACGGCGATGCTCCTGCCGAGGCAGGGCATACCGATGTCCATAAAAAGAGCATTTACGATGATATGTCAGTGGACGATCTGCTGAATGCCCTGACGGAAGAAAAGAGACCAAGCCTTGCAGAGGATATCCTCAATGAGCTCGATGCTGCTGAAGCCGCTTCGGAAGCAGCCTTTCAGCAGGAGGTAAAGAAATATGAACCGGTCACCGAGCCCGAGCCTGAACAGCCTAAAAAGAAAAAGATTGTCATATCCGGCGAGCTTCCGGACTATGAGGAGCTTCGCAGGCAGGAAATGGAAAAAACAATGCTCGAACGCCGCAAGGCTGAGGATCATCTTTCTGAGATGAATCGTCTTGCAGCAGAAGCACATGAAGCTATACGCCTGAAAAACGAGAAGTATTCCCATGAGCGTATTGCACCTGAGCCGCCTGTAAGGACTGAGCTTACAGAGGAAATGATAATAAACTCCAGCTCTCTCATGGAGGACGAAACAGCTGTATTTGCTCCTCCCGTACAGGAAGAGACTGTACCGGAAGAAGCTGTTCTGCCGGCAGAGGAGTTCATTCCTGAGCCGCCGGAATCTGTTGAAGAAACTGAAACTATACCTCCTGAGGAGACAGCTCCGGAGCCGGAAGAATTTTCCGAGCCTGAGCCTGAGAAGCCAAAGAAGGGCTTCTTCTCAAAGCTCCGCAGCAGAATGAATGCCTTAGAGGAGAACATAGCTGAGACTGCCGAGGAAGCAGAGATCAGTACACCTGAAGCCGATGAAGCAGCCGAAGAGGAAGCTGTAATGATCGATGACCTCTTCAATGAGAGCGAGCCCGAAGAGGAGGCAGCTCCTGAAGTATATGAAGAGGAAGTGCCCGAGACTGAACCGGAGACTCCGGCAGAGGACACCGAGGAGACTTCTGCGGAAGCTCTTATCGATGCCGCTATAGCAGCCATAAATCAGGCAGCATCCGAGGAAACTGAGCTGTATGCTGAGGAAGAAACAGAGACTGCCGATGAGAATATATATGCAGATATATATGAGGAGGAGCCTTCCGCTGAGGAGGAGTCTGCCGAGCCGGAGACAGAAGCTGATGACGAGGGCGAAGACAGGGTAAACAGCCTTATCGACGGTATCCGTGAGGACGCTGCAAATGCCATAGCCGATCTTGACAAGCCGAAGGAAGAAGAACCGGAAGCTGAGAGCGGGGCTGAGCAGGAAGAAGCTGAACCGGAGAAAGCTCCGGAGGAAGAGCCTGTAAAGAAGCAGGGCAAAGTCGCAGCTGCCCTTGGGAACATCCTCAATGAGGATCCGGATGAGCTTATCGCTGAACGCAGTGAACACAGTGAATCCGATGATCCGGCAGAAGCAGAGGCAGTTCAGAAGAAGAGCTTCAAGAAGCGTCTGTATGCTATCCTTGGAGTAGTATTTGCTCTGTTTGCAGTTATAGGAATTATAACCGTGGCAGGCAAGGGAATAAAAATGATCCGCAGCTTTACATCCGGTGAGGTCAAGAAGGATGGCTTTACCGAGGTAATATATCCGGCTGTAATAATGGATATAGACTCTTTTGATTCACCCTCCGAGCTCAGTTCAGAGCAGCTCATCACAGCAGCTATCTGGTCTATAATAATGGACGAGGATAAGGTGTCGAAATATACCCCGAATGCCGGCGGAGACACAATATCAATATCCGCATATGACGTAGAGGCTGAGGCTGTAGAGCTTTTCGGCGAGGATCATCAGCCATTTGAGCATACCACAGTGGGACGAGTTGAGCCTAAGTTCTTCTATGACAGCGAGACCGGAGCCTACAATGTCAAGCTCAAGCCTATAATCTTTACATATGAGCCGGAGATAAAGTCCATAGTCAAGAGCGGAGATTCGTATACAGTTTCAGTAGATTATCTTGACGAGCTCCCATCATGGATGGAAAAGACTGTAGCAAAGTCTGTAGAATTCCACCTTACAGGCCGTGATGACGGAACATACCGTATAGATTCAATGAACATAAACTATGTAAATAATTCTCATTAACTATCAATGATAAAAAAAGTATCCTCAGCAGAGGATACTTTTTTATTTGATGGTATGTGCAGGAAGATCATTCCTTGCTGTAGTCCTTGAAGCTGATATTCATATCGACTTCGCCGTTTATTCCCGGAACAAATCCGTCAGAGGCGTACTGCCACATCTGATAATCGTAGTAGTATGTAGGCTCTTTGCCGTATTCTGCAAGCCAGAAGTCATAGTCCTTGAGCCTTGGCAGGTCAAGCTTGAACATGGTGGTGTTCTTGTTCTGGTATATCATTGGCTTGTATCCGGCAGAGCGTACTCTCTCACAGAAGGAGATACAGCAGTCTGCAAGTTCCTCAACGGAGACCTTGTCAGTGCGGGCGTTGTCACCGTAAATGAGCTCCCAGTCGTATATGACAGGGTAGGTAATATTGTAGTCGGCGATAGCATCTATCACCATATCAGCCTCTTCAATGGCTTCCTTGGTGCTAACAGCCTGAGAGAAGAAATATGCACCGACCTTTACCCCTGCCTCATCGGCTTCCTTCAGATTCTTGCCGAAGTTCTTGTCGATAACTATCTCACCTGTGCCGTAGCCACGGTAGCCTATCCTTATTATAGCAAAGTCAATACCGGCGGCTTTGACCTTTTTCCAGTCGATATCGCCCTGATAGTCGGAGACGTCAACGCCTGCGATAGATGTGACCTTGTTGTTTTCCTTGTAGAAGGAATAACCGTTTCTGGTGACGAGCTGCTCCATATTGTGTGAGCAGGCAGGAACGTCGGCAAATACCGGCCAGAAGATCTCGCCGTAGGTACCGTCGTTCATGAGGATCTTCTTGCCGTCAAGCTGATAGAGAGTCTCCTCTTTTTCGATAACAGCACGGGCTCTTATCTGCGGGTCGTCGCTTACATTTGCGCTTGCTGTAACGGCCTCATCTGTTTTGTGGAATTTATCTTTGAGCTTAACCTGCCACGCAAGCTCTCCTGAAAGTCCGATTATCAGGAGCGCTTCAACAATGGACAGAGCCTTGAATTTATTTTTTGGTGCTTTTTCAGCCATTTTTACCTCCGTATGGGGAATGATTCGGTCAGCAGATAATGCTGACAGTTGTCGGGAAGATAATGGAACGGCTACAGGAGCCGATCTTATTTACAATAATACCACATTTCCGTTTAAAATGCAAGCGGAACTGACTGGCGGCTCATGATAAATATGGTAAAATGATGTGCCTCACCCGGTCAGAGCTGAGACGAAAACGTCTGCCGGACGGATGCTTTTTGCAGTCGTGCCCGGGGCTTATAAGCGCAAAAGCAGAATAACATCCGGGATGGCAGTATGGTTTCGCAAGGTTAACAATCTGACATCACGGTATCAGATTGTGGTATAATATACTAAGTCGATATGTTATGTATTATATAAATGGAGGACGAAAATGGAAAAACGTTTTGTTTATGCGGATAACGCCGCAACTACTGCGGTATCGGAGGAAGTTCTTGCGGCAATGCTCCCGTTCTTCCGTGAGGGCTACGGCAACGCCTCAAGTATTTACAAGCTTGGCAGAGATGCTCAGCGAGCAGTTGAAGATGCAAGAAGCAAGGTCGCAAAGGCACTCGGAGCAGATCCGAGAGAGATATTCTTTACAAGCTGCGGAAGCGAAGCTGATAACTGGGCTATAAAGGGTACAGCAGAGCTTATGGCCAAAAAGGGCAAGAAGCATATCATTACCTCAGTTTTCGAGCATCATGCGGTGCTGCATACTACAGAATATCTTGAAAAGCACGGCTTTGAAGTAACATATGTCCCTGTCAGCGACAAGGGCCTTATCGATCCTGCTGATATCAGAAATGCTATCCGTGAGGATACTGCACTTGTTACGATAATGTATGCAAACAATGAGATAGGCACTATCCAGCCCATAGAGGAGATAGCTGCGATATGCCATGAAAAAGGGGTTCTCTTCCACACCGACGCTGTACAGGCGGTAGGCCATGTTGATATAGATGTTCACAGCCAGGGAATAGATATGCTTTCTCTGTCGGGTCATAAGATACACGCTCAGAAGGGGATAGGTGCGCTGTATATCCGTAAGGGGATCACACTGCCGAATCTGATCCATGGAGGCGGTCAGGAAAGAGGAAAGCGTGCAGGTACAGAAAATGTTCCGGCAATAGTAGGACTTGGAGTTGCGATTGAAGCTGCAACACGTAATATAGCAGAGAAGAACGCTGTTATAACCCAGCGCAGGAACAAGCTCATTGACGGCATATTGAAGCTGCCCTACACACGCCTTAACGGTGACAGAGACAAGCGCCTGCCGGGAAATCTCAACATATCAATAGAGGGTATAGAGGGCGAATCCCTGCTGCTCATGCTGGATTTGAACGGTATCTGTGCTTCATCCGGTTCAGCCTGCACATCGGGCTCTCTGGATCCGTCACACGTACTGCTTTCAATAGGTCTGAAGCACGAAGTAGCACATGGTTCCATGAGACTCTCCATAGAGGAGGACGTTACAGATGATGATGTCGACTATATACTTGAGGTCGTTCCGAAGGTGGTAACACGGCTGAGAGAGATGTCACCTGTATGGGAGAAAATGATGAAGGGCGAAAAATACGAATAAAGGAGAAAAGCTATGTTATACAGTGAAAAAGTTCTCGACCATTTTTCTAATCCCCGCAATGTCGGTGAGATAGAGGATGCAGACGGTGTTGGTGAGATAGGAAACGCCAAGTGCGGCGATATTATGAAAATGTATCTCAAGATTGAGAACGATATAGTAGAGGATGTGAAGTTTGAGACCTTTGGCTGCGGCAGCGCGATTGCATCCAGCTCTATGGCGACAGAGCTGATCAAGGGCAAACCCGTCAGTGAAGCCATGAACCTCACAAACAAGGCAGTGACAGAGGCGCTTGACGGCCTCCCGGCCTACAAGCTGCACTGTTCGGTGCTGGCGGAAGAAGCTATACATTCGGCACTGGAAGACTACTACTCGAAGAATCCGGAAAAGAAACCGGCCGATTTTGACAAAAAGGCGGAGCGGGATTCCGAGTGACAGGAGTGATAAAAGA
>JAAYBK010000341.1 GCA_012718885.1 Ruminococcus sp.
ATGCTGAAAGCTCCCTGCGTTACGACCAATGTCATTGACAGCGATTGTGCGGTCATGGATGTGTACGGAGCAACCGGCAAAAAGCTGGATACCCTGATAATGGGGCGTGCAGATGACTATTTCGGGGATGATTACCCCGACCCGTCGGAAAAGCCATGGGGAATGTTCCTCGCTGACGGTACAACATGGGAGCGCTTCATGGAAGTGCGGAACGGTGACTACACTTTCGTCGAGGACGGCCTTGCTGAGCTTGCGCCGCTTATCGGCATGGACAGCAGTAACATCGGTTTTACATCAGAGGATGCGATCGCAGACGATGATACTGTTTTCCTGTATTTCAAAAATGCAAGGTCAGGTATAACAATGACAAGAGATGGCAAAGTTGTTGAGGCCAAGTCTAAAGCCAAAACGTTAAAGGAGGTGTTTGCTCAGGTTTTCCTTGAAGAACTTGCTCCGCTTGGATTCATCAAAGTTAAAAGCAGGTATCCTTATCTTGCAAGATTAGTTGGTGAAGATATAATCCAGATAATAGCATTGCACGAAGAAAAAGTATATAGGGAGTTTTATATTTCCACTCAGATAATAACAATCTATGACTCAGATCTTGGTTTTAACATAAGCACGAAACTTAATAGCAATAATTTTCGCACTTTAGGCGATCTTTATAAATGTGAAAATCCGTATTGTTTCGATGACGAGTTTTTTTCTCGACTTAGGGATCATTATGAGTTTAATGAATCTGATGTCGAATCAATGAAAAATACCATGAAAAATGCTTTTAAGGATTTTAAACTTATTGCTATGCCTATATTTAATTTGACACGTAATTTGTATGATTATATTAGTTATCTAAATTATTTTTGTGGAGGTCACAGCCAACTGCGAAACCCAGATGAATTATTAAATGGGACAGGATATACCGGCGCCTTTTTCTTCTACATGTTAAGCGAACCTATAACATATGTTGAACACACAAAAGATTATAATATGGATTATTATAATGAAAAATCAAGGCATACCGATGATGAACAGGAATTGAAGAAAATCAAGGAGCGAATTAAAAAAGAAAAGTCAAACTATGAAATAGCAAAAAAGCAAGTAACTGAAATTATTAATAACAAGGAATATTACGACAGAATCAAATTAAAGTTAACTGAAATAAAAAATAAGAATTATGATGTATTAAGAAAATATGGTTTTAATGTGCAGATTAATTATTGACCTACGATACTGGAAATTAAATACATAATGTTTCTATTTTATTCCAATTGACCTGCGCATTTTTTCGCAGCATTATGGCTGACATTCAATAGCCCGGCCCTCTTTGACAGATGCCTGGCAGTCGATATAGCGTTGATTTGAACTGCCGCGGAACTTTATTTCCCAGTCACGTTTAGCCAGTATAAACGGGCCGTCGATGAGAAAATCCGTAACTGCAAGGAGATCTCCCCAATGGTTGCTGTCATTTTTTCCAGCCCAGAGCTGTTCAAAAGTATAGCCTGAGTATGTGATTATATTCAGACCCAGTGCTTTTAACTCACGGCCCAGCTCGGCCAGTGCTTCTGCCTGACAGAAGGGTTCACCGCCGCTGAAAGTAACACCGTCCAGCAGGGGATTGCTCTTTGCTTTTTCCAAAAGAACAGATATATCCACCAGCTCTCCGCCGTCAAAGGCGTGAGTCTGGGGATTGTGGCAGCCCTCGCAGTTGTGTGGACAGCCCTGTGTGAATATTGTAAATCTTATTCCCGGGCCGTCAACTATGGAGTCATTGACAGTTCCGGCTATTCTGAGTTCCATTTTATCACCTTGTATTTTGCAATTTTTTCGGCTAAGCCGTAAAAGTAAAGCCGGACAATGCCGGCTTTTACTGTTAAACGTTATGTTTTACTCTGTCATGCTCTTCCGAGCGCTTACCGTTGTTGAAGCGATCGAGAGTACCAACGAGATATCCTGTGATACGGCGGATACGGTCAAAAGCAACATCATTTGAATGTTCCTTACGTCCGCAGTAAGGACAGGTATCACCGATTATTCCGGTATATCCGCAGCAAGGATCACGGTCAACAGGGTGGTTGATAGCGCCATAGCCTATACCGGATTCCTTCATGCAGCGAACTATCTTCTCAAATGCTGAGAGATTCTCCAGCGGATCGCCGTCAAGCTCGATATAGCTGATGTGACCTGCATTGGTAAGTGCATGATAAGGAGCTTCGATCTTGATCTTCTCAAAAGCGCTTATTGGA
>JAAYBK010000342.1 GCA_012718885.1 Ruminococcus sp.
ACAGACAGCTCCCTTTAATTACGTTATTCAAAGCACTTTATAATTATAACTCAAATCGTCACATATGTCAAGACGATACCTGTCGTTAAATTATACATATTTGGAATACTTTTATACACCAAATATCTCATAAGTCCCTCTTTCAAGTGATATTGACTGATAATCTCCCTTTTCGAGAGTTTTGTCCTTATCCCTGATATAGGATTTGAGTATCGCACGGCTCATATTTGTGATGTCTGGACGCTCAACAGCTTCCTCCGGTGTAAGAAGAAGAACTTCACTGTTTTCGTATCCGTCCGAAACAGGTGCTCCGGAGATATGCTTCATTCGGAAAACTATACACCACTGATCTGTTCTGAACTGTATCGCAAACACGGAATCTGCCGCCGCCTGAACGCTGGTCTCCTCGAAGAATTCCCTCTTCACTGCCTCTGACGGGAACTCTCCCTCCTTGACATATCCGCCGGGAATGAGTATCCTGTCCTTGGCTGCACCGTAGGTATGGCGAACAAAAAGTATCTTTCCGTCTATTTCCAGTATGCCGCATACGGCATAAAAGCGATTACTCATCTTCTTTTGCTGTTACAGCTATTCCAAGCACATCAAGGCTGTCAGCGTCAACTGCGGACGGACATTCAGACATGATCTCACTTGCATTCTGTACCTTCGGGAATGCTGTAACATCACGGAGACTGTCAGCCTTGCACATTATCATTGCAAGTCTGTCAAGACCGATTCCCATACCGCCGTGAGGTGGTGCGGCATAACGGTACGCATCTACCAGGAAGCCGAACTTAGCCTGTATCTCCTCATCTGTCATGCCAAGAGCCTCAAACATCTTCTGCTGGAGCTCAAAGTCGGTTATACGCATTGAGCCGCTGGAAAGCTCTGTTCCGTTGAGAACGAGATCCCATGCCTTTGCACGTACATTTGCCGGATCTGTGTCCAGATATCCGAGGCACTCCTCCATAGGCATTGTGAAAGGATGATGTGCAGCTACCCAGGTATCATTCTCATCATCGTGCTCAAAGAAAGGCATTTCTGTTATCCAGAGGAAGTTGTACTGATCGTCCGGGATCACATCCATTCTCTTTCCGCAGATAAGTCTGATAGCACCAAGGGTGGAGAGAACTGTCTTTGTCTTGTCTGCACATATCAGTACAAGGTCGCCCTCGTGTGCATCAACAGCAGCACAGATCTTCTCAAGATCTCCCTCGCCCAGGAACTTCTTGAATGAGCAGTTAGGCTCGTCAGCCCAGCGTATATAAGCAAGGCCCTTTGCGCCGATACCCTTTGCGTGCTCTACCAGCTTGTCGATCTCCTTACGTGTATATGTAGCAGCGCCGTTCTTTACGTTGATCGCACGAACTGAACCGCCGTCCTCTACTGCGCTTTTGAATACTACAAAATCAATATCCTTTACGGCATCTGTGATATCCTGTATCTCATAGCCAAAACGTGTATCAGGCTTATCAGAACCGTAACGGTTCATAGCATCTGCAAATGTAAGTCTCGGGAGAGGAACAGGTACGTCAACATCCATTACTTCCTTGAATACTCTCTGAATGAAGCCCTCTACACACTCCTGAATGTCCTCTGCATCAACAAACGACATCTCAAGATCTATCTGTGTGAACTCAGGCTGTCTGTCAGCTCTGAGATCCTCGTCACGGAAGCAGCGTGCAAGCTGTATATAGCGGTCATAGCCGGATATCATAAGGAGCTGCTTGTATATCTGAGGTGACTGGGGAAGAGCATAGAACTTTCCGGGGTGAACTCTTGAAGGGATGAGGTAGTCTCTTGCGCCCTCAGGTGTGGACTTCATCATCATAGGAGTCTCGATCTCAAGGAAGCCATTCTCGTAGAAATACTCACGGGTAACTCTTGCGATCTCGTGACGCTTGATGATATTCTCCTGAAGAGGTGCTCTTCTCAGATCAAGGTAACGATACTTAAGACGAAGCTCTTCATTTACCTTTGTCTCGTTTGTGATCTCGAAAGGAGGAGTCTGTGCCTTGGCAAGGATCCTGAGATCTGTTACAAATATCTCAACGTGACCTGTCTTGAGCTTGTCGTTCTTGCTCTCACGCTCACGCACTTCGCCCTTTGCCATGATCACATATTCGCTTCTGCATGACGAAGCCTTTTCAAATATTGCAGGATCTGTAGTCTCATTGAAAAGGAGCTGAACAACGCCTGTTCTGTCTCTGAGGACGAGGAATATAACTCCGCCCTTATCTCTTATTCTGTCTACGAAGCCGCCTACTACGACTTCCTTGCCTATCTCTGTGACCTCTCCGCAGTAGTGCGTCCTCTTAAGGCCTTTCATTGTATCTGCCATTATTATTTCACCTCAACCGGATTATTAGATGCCCCCATGATCTGTGGCTCGTCAAGAACATCCATCATTTTATTAAAGTAAACTGCTTCAAAATTGCCTACAAACTTATCATCGAGAAGTATCTCTGTCTCCTCGCCCTTTTCCATATCCTTTATCATAGCTTTCTTCTCGTTGAGCTCATTGTCGCCCAGAACGATCGTGAATGAAGCGCCGATCTTGTTTGCGTACTTCATCTGAGCCTTGATGCCTCTGCCCATAAGGTCGTATTCAGCATACAGGCCGTACTCTCGGAGCTGCTTTGCAAGCTCCATTGCCTTTTCAAGAGCTGCATCACCCATTGTTGCCAGATAAAGGTCGCACTTTCTCGGTGAGAGATATGCACAATTCTGCTTGTCCATGACCAGCAGCAGTCTCTCAATTCCCATACCGAAGCCCAGTGCAGGTGTATGCTGACCGCCAAGCTGCTCAACAAGTCCGTCATAACGTCCGCCGCCGCAGACAGTTCCCTGTGCGCCGATCTCTGTGGTAACAAACTCGAATACTGTCTTTGTATAGTAGTCAAGTCCACGGACTATCTTCGGATTGACCTTATACTCTATTCCCAGATTTGTGAGGTACTTCTTCAGCTTTTCAAAGTGATCGCTGCAATCCTCACAGAGATAATCGAGTATGAGCGGCGCGTCCTTGCCGATATCCTGACAGATAGGGCTCTTGCAGTCAAGAATACGCATCGGATTCTTGGCAAGTCTGTCCTGACAGGTCTCGCAGAGCTCTCCCTTTCTGGCCTCAAAATAGGCTCTCAATGCCTCGTGGTACTTTGCACGGCAGGTGGGACAGCCTATGGAATTGATGTAAAGCTCGATATTCTTTATCTCAAGCCTGTCAAGTATGGTCTTTGCAAGGGAAATTACCTCTGCATCCGCAGCCGGTGACTGGCTTCCTGCCATTTCAAGTCCGAACTGGTGGAACTCACGGAGACGGCCTGCCTGCGGTCTTTCATGACGGAAGCATGAAAGGATGTAGAAAACTCTCTGGGGAAGAGCTTCATTGAGCAGTCCGTTCTGGAGCATTGCACGGATAGTGCCTGCTGTTCCCTCAGGACGAAGTGTAAATTCGGTTTCCTTTGCCTTGACTGTATACATTTCCTTCTGAACAACATCAGTCGTCTCACCAACTGAGCGGAGGAAAAGGTCTGTATTTTCAAAGGTCGGGATCCTTATCTCAGAGAAACCAAAGCTCTCGGCTGTCTCTCTTGCTATCTTTTCAACGGTATACCACTTGTGGATGTCCTTAGGAAGAACGTCCTCAGTGCCGTTGGGGCGTTTGATATTCTGTGCCATATTTTCTCAGCCTTTCATATTTTTATCAGGAACGTCAAGATGCATATTTTTTGTATACATACTTAAAAAGTATACGCTAATACGACTAAAGTCTCTTATACATGAAAATTGTCCCTGTACAGGGACAATTCGTATATCAGATGCTTGGTGTGCCGACTTCACGCCAATCAAGATCTCCTCTTTCAAGAGCAAGTATCAGCGCTTCTGCGGTAGCAATATTTGTTGCAACAGGCACATTATGAACATCGCAGAGTCTGAGAAGATTCATGCCGTGAACATCTGTTGCCTTAGGATTTATCGGATCTCTGAAGAAGAGAAGAACGTCTACCTCGTTGCATGAAAGAAGGGCAAGTATCTGTTCTGCTCCTCCCTGTCCGCTGAGATATCTTTTTATCGGCAGACCTGTTGCTTCACTTACCTGTTTTCCTGTTGTATTTGTTGCTATAAGCGTATGCTTGGACAGTATACCGCAGTAAGCACTGCAGAACTGAACCATAAGCTCTTTTTTTGCATCATGTGCAATGATCGCTATCTTCATTATTCGTTCCTTTCCCCGCAATGCGGCATATATTTATTTTTCAAGATGTCTTTACGGTCAGCGGAACAAACTCTCCGCCCAGTCTCTTTGAAATGGCATCGAATGCCTTAAGAGCTTCCGAATCAGTCGGGATCGGATTTCCTTTACCTGTAGCTACTGTCATCTTGAAATCGTCAGGGATAACGCCGATGAGCTGTACGCCGACCTTGTCGATAATCTCATCCAGGTTGGTTACGAGGGCATTACCGATGACCTTTTTACTTACTTTATTTATAACGAGTCTCTGGCTCTTGTTTCCTCTGTTGTAGAACTCGTCGGACATGAGAGCTGCATCACGTATGCAGACCTGATCCGGAGTAGACACAACAAGAATGAGGTTAGCTTGCTCAACTATATCGAAAACATGAGAATTGATGCCGGCGCCCGTATCGATGATGATGTACTCAAAGTACTTCTTTATTGAACGGCATATATCGTAGATCTGCTCTGCTGAAACGCTTGTAAGAGTTTTCGGGGCGCAGAGAAGGCTCAGATTTGAAGCCATAGGCACCTGACAAACTGCTTCAAGCGGCTGTTTCTTTCCAGAAAGAACGTCTCCCAGGTCATACTTTATCTCATTTTCCATGCCGAACATGATATCAAGACATCTGAGTCCGAAATCCAGCTCGATGAGAAGTGTTCTGTGTCCCTGTTTTGCAAGAGTGTAGCCAAGACCGGCACATACTGTTGATTTACCAGTACCGCCTTTTCCGGATGTTACTGTAATGATTTTAGACATATCATTTCCTTTCCGATATCCGCAAGCCAGAGCAGTAGAGCTGCTGAACGGCACCGGACTCT
>JAAYBK010000002.1 GCA_012718885.1 Ruminococcus sp.
CACCTGGCATGGGTGACAGAAATCTGTAAGTCCGTTGATTATCGGGATGCTGCCGTATTCAGCAAGATCCTCAACTTCCTTCTGCTCGAAGGTACGGATCATTATACCGTCAAGGTAGCGTGAAAGAACACGGGCTGTGTCCTGTACAGGCTCTCCACGGCCTATCTGGAGGTCGTTTGAGGAGAGGAACAGCGGATATCCGCCAAGCTGATACATACCTGTCTCAAAGGATACACGGGTACGTGTAGATGCCTTCTGGAATATCATTCCCAGTGTCTTGCCCTTGAGGTGCGGATGAGGGATGCCGTGCTTCAGCTCATACTTGAGCTGATCGGCAAGGTTCAGTATATCGATGATCTCTTCTGTGCTGAGATCGAGCATTTTAAGTAAGTGCTTCATCATATTTATCCTTTCAGGTTATTTTTTCTGCTTGTTCATTTCGCCGAATGCCTTGTCTATAGCCACGGCGAACAGGGGGATATAGTCGTCAAAGGCCTTGTTATCGATCTCTATATCGTACTGGAGATCCCCTGTTACTCCCACCTTTGTCTCGATCTTTCCCACTGATTTTTCATTGAAGATTATTTCAAAATTCTTCCTGTCTTTGCTCTTGAGCTCATATTTCATATTCTTTCCCGATGCTATCATAGTCGGGTCAAGGAACATGGATTTACACTCCATTTTCAGGAATGTATCGTCGTTGAGGACAATTGAGAAAAATGGTCTTCTTTCATCTCCGGTCTGTATAAGTGTATAGAGATTGTAATTGTTCATATCGAGTATGACATATCTCTGGCCGAAACCTTTTTTCTTTACATTATACATCGTTTTCTGATTCTTGTCTTCAACGGTATATCGGTTACCTCTTGATGCTACTGTTATCTCCATTTTTATTCCTCCAGTATTTCCATCAATATTTTAAGTCCGTCCCTGAGCTCGTCTTCCGATATAGTCAGCGGAGGAAGAAGTCTTACCTTCTCCTTGGCTGTCAGCACGAGCAATCCCCTGTTGAGGGCTTCCTTTGCAACATCTCCGGCCTTCTTTGTTTTAAGGCTTATACCTATCATAAGTCCCAGGCCGGTAACGGAAGCTACCTCGCTGCATTTTTCAAGCTCTTTCTTTATATATTCTGCTTTTTTTGCAACTTCATTCAGGAAACCATTGCTGCTGAGCCTGTCGAGGACTGCAAGTCCGCCGGCACAGGCAATAGGATTTCCGCCGAAAGTTGAGCCGTGAGTACCTGCTGTGAGGACTCCGCTGCATTTTTCGTTCATAAGGCAGGCGCCCATTGGTATACCGCCTGCGATACCCTTTGCAAGGGTAGTTATATCTGCCTTCTTTCCGAAGTGGTCTCCGGCAAGGAACTTGCCTGTTCTTCCTACTCCGGTCTGTATCTCATCGGCTATCACCAGTACATCCTTTGCTGCACAGAGCTCATATATGGCATCAACGAAATCCTGCTGGAGAGCGTTTACTCCGCCCTCGCCCTGGACGTACTCTATCATTACAGCACATACTGTATCATCAAGCTTTGCCTTGAGATCATCTATATTGTTAGCCTCAACGTTTATGAAGCCTTCAACGAACGGGAAGAAATAATTATGGAACACATCCTGTCCTGTTGCGGAAAGGGTGGCGATAGTTCTTCCGTGGAAGGAATTTACAAGAGTGATTATATTATGTCTGCCCTTGCCGTACTTATCGAAGCTGTATTTCCTTGCGGTCTTTATAGCACACTCATTTGCTTCTGCGCCGCTGTTTCCGAAGAATACTGACTTATAACCTGAGATCTCACAGAGCTTCTCAGCGAATTCAGCCTGTACCTCTGTATAGTAGTAATTGGAGTTATGCTGGAGAGTCCTTACCTGAGCGCAGACTGCATCAGCCCATTTTTCATCACAATATCCGAGAGAATTTGTACCGATACCGCTTCCGAGATCGATATACTCCTTACCGTCTTCGTCAACACATCTTCTGCCCTGTCCCTTTTTCATAGCAAGCGGGTACCTGCCGTATGACTGTACCACATGATCGTTGAATTTCTGGATAGTTTTTTCGTTATTGTTCATTGTTTTTTCCTCCTATGGGACAGGTCTGTCCTTCTCGCAGACCTACTCTTTCAAATCAAAACACACTATAATTATAACGCCGGAACGCTATTAAAATCAATAATTTGCACAATAAATTCAGTAAATTTTTTGTGTATTCGTAAATTATGTGAACTGTGTACCGATCCCCTCATTTGAGAGTATCTCAATGAGAATGGAGTGCGGTACTCTGCCGTCGATGATTACTGTCTTGTGTACGCCTCGTCTTACAGCCTCTACGCAGCAGTCTATCTTCGGGATCATTCCGCCGGAGATTATACCCTGTCTCTTCAGGAATGGCACCTCGCTCACGTTTACCTCAGGGATAAGTGTGGACGGATCGTCCTTATCACGGAGAAGTCCTGCGATATCAGTCATAAGGATAAGATTCTCTGCTCCGAGCTCAGCAGCTATTCTTGCTGCAGCCGTGTCAGCATTGATATTGTATGTATTGCCCTCGCTGTCAGTTGCAACTGTGGCAATTACAGGAACATTGCCGTTGTTGAGAGCATCGAGGATAGGCTTTGTGTTCACCTTTGTGATCTCTCCTACCCAGCCAAGATCCTGACCGTCGTCAGTTTTCTTCTTCTCAGCCATGAGCATTTCGCCGTCGATACCGCAAAGGCCTACTGCGCTGCCCTTGTGCTGTGCAAGGAGCTGTACCAGCTCTTTGTTGACCTTGCCTGAGAGCACCATTTTTACAACATCAACAGTTGCATCATCGGTATAACGCAGACCATTGACAAACTTGCTTTCAATATTGAGCTTTTTCAGCATATCGTTGATCTCAGGTCCGCCGCCGTGTACGAGGACAACTTTTACTCCTACGAGAGAGAGGAGTACGATATCTGTCATAACAGCGTCCTTAAGCTCCTTGTTTGTCATAGCGTTTCCGCCGTACTTGATAACGAGAATCTTGTTATTGTACTTCTGGATGTACGGCAGGGCGTCGATGAGCACCTGAGCCTTATTCTGATTTGATATCTTTTCCATTGATTCACACTTCCTGATAATTGTTTAATTATAAATAATAAAAGCGCCGGATTTCTCAAAAAACCGGAGTCCTGAGGCGGACTGCCAATAATCTGACTAAATAATGCTGAATATACAGCTCAATATCTCTGCTGCATATTATTTGTATTCTGAGCTGCCTCAAAAGCTGTCCTGCATATGAGCTCGCTCACACTCACGGGATCCTCTATGCCTCGCATAGTATAGGCTCCGAAGCCGTATATCATAAAATCCACAAAGCCCATTCTGCGCTTCGTCTCAAAATTCCTGACGTTTATGATATTTCTTATATCATAGGCTCTGCTGCCGGCTTTGTCAACGATAATAAATCTCTTATCAGTTACAGCATATGCATTTACGGCATATGTATTCCTGGTAGCGATGTAAAAGAGAAGACCCAGACCGATGAAAAATATCAGTGAGAAGATCACACCGCTCCATTCTGCGGTCAAAACACATACCACAATAAGGAATCCGCCTATGAGCCAGAGTATGAAAGGTATGATGTATAGCAGCTTAACTGCCTCTGCTTTTCTCTCGATCATTGAGGACTTTTTAAGAGTTCCGCCTGTCCAGAGCACCTTCTCTCCCGGCATTATCTGAGGAGAGACTTTTTCTTCAAATTTTGCCTGTTCCTTTTCGTATCCCGCTGCTCCCATACCATTATCCTCATGAACGGTAATCGCCGTTTATCTTGACGTAATCATATGTGAGGTCACAGCCCCATGCTACAGCACTTCCTGGACCTGCTCCGATAGAAATGATTATCTCAATTACCTCTTCGCCGAGGATCTCCTTGGCTTTCTCTTCGGAGAAAGGAACGAGGCAGCCCTGATGACCTACGGTTATCTTTCCGGCGCTTGAAGCGATGTCAATATCCACCTTGTTTACGTCAAAATCAGCGTTTGAATAGCCGATAGCGCAGTAGATACGGCCTGCATTGGCGTCCTCGCCGAAGATCATAGTCTTGAACAGGCTCGAACAGATAACTGACTTTGCAACTGTCTCAGCTATCTTCTCTGTCTCAGCGCCTGAAACTGCACATTCGATAAGCTTTGTAGCGCCCTCGCCGTCCCTTGCCATCATTCTTGCAAGGTTCATCATTATAGCATAGAGAGCGTTCTGGAACTTCTCGTACTCCTCGTCCTCCTTGGTCACAGGCTTGTTTCCTGCGCTGCCGGAAGCCATTACGCATACCATATCGTTTGTGGAGGTGTCTCCGTCTACGCTGGCACGGTTGAGAGTTACCTTTACCACATCGCTGAGTGCTCTCTGAACAAGCTCCTCAGAGATCGCAGCATCGGTTGTGATGAATGTGAGAGTTGTTGCCATATTCGGGTGGATCATACCGCTGCCCTTGAGCATACCGCCCATTGTGCAGGTCTTACCGCCCATTTCAAACTGTACGGCGATCTCCTTCTTGCGGGTGTCGGTAGTCATTATTGCTTCAAGAGCACGGGGATTTCCGTCGTAGGTAAGTCCCTCTGCAAGTGACTTCATACCGTTTGCGATAGGCTCGATAGGAAGTACCTGACCGATAACTCCGGTAGAGGCTACGATAACGTCCTCAGGGTCAATGCCAAGCTCCTTTGCAGCAAGCTCGCACATCATGTTTGCCTTCTCCACGCCGTCTGCATTGCAGGTGTTTGCGTTTACGGAGTTCACGATAACTGCTCTTGCCTTGCCGTTTTTCAGGTGCTCCTTAGTTACAAGGATAGGAGCTCCCTTTACCTTATTAGTAGTATATACAGCGGCTGCTGTACACTCTGTATCAGCTACGATGAGAGCAAGGTCGTTCTTCTTTTTAGGAAGAGCGTTATTTGCAGCAGCATTTGCTGCATCTGTATCGGTAAGCGGCTTATGAGCAAGTCCGCACTGTATGCCGTTTGCACGGAATCCCTTAGCGGCACATACTCCGCCCTCAACGAATTTCACATTCTTTACGGGTTTAAAATCCATGGTTTATTCTCCTTTTTCAGCTTGCGCTGCCGCCTGACGGCGGAATAATATACTTCATCCACGAACGGCAGAACACCGTCTCTGCACTGCTTTTACTCTTTGTTTTCTATTTTCTTTATAAAGTCCTCAACAGTACGGAGGAATTCTGTCTTGTCCTCGTCACATGACCACTGATGTGCGAGAGCCTTAAGCTCTGCGTCCTTCAGTATAGGTCTGATATCATCATATCTCTTGCAGAGGTACTTCTCCTTGGCGTTGTACAGGTTTTCCATTAACTGTCCCTCAAACATCTCGCCGGTGAAGAGATCCTCTTTAAGCATTTCTATGGCTCTGTTTATCGCTACGACTGAGAATATCTTCTGTCTCAGCATACGGCTTACGTCGGATACTGTAAGCTTATCCTCAGTTTTTTCCATAACGGCATTGAACCACTCCTCTATAGGGAAGTTCAGTCCGTCATCAGGAATAAGGTCATACTCATATAATTCTCTCAAGGTTTTGTTATGCATAATAATACCTCCAATTTACGGGGGCAATCATGAACCAGGCCTTTCAGGTGCTTTCCTACAAGCAGCTCTCATGGTATTTTGACCTCAGAGCAAATTTTCTATCCATCCTTGCATTTCAAAAGCTTTCCCCTTACGCCCCGGTATCAAACCAGACCCGTAGTTTCATCTATTCCCATCATTATATTAAGGCACTGTACAGCTGCGCCGCTTGCGCCCTTTCCTAAATTGTCAAGTCTTGAGCAGAGAAGAACCTGCTCATCATTTCCGAATACGAATACCTGCATCTTGTTCTGTCCGCTGAGAGTGTTCGACGCAAGGAAGAAGCTCTTCTGCTCGTCTGCGGACATAAGAGGCATTACCTCTATCATGTTTGCGCCCTCATAGTGCTTTGCATACATCTCGTGTATCTGCTCAGCCGTGAACTTCTTTGGCAGCGTTCTTGTCTGTATCGGTACACTCACTACCATTCCGCTGAAATAATCGCACACCATAGGGTTGAACATTGGAGTGTATTCAAGTCCTGAAACAGCCTTCATCTCAGGCAGATGCTTGTGCTGCTGAGAAAGAGCATACTGTCTCGGGCTGTTGAACTCGAATGGCTTATCATCACCCTCATATACTGCGATAGCCTTCTTGCCTGCACCGCTGTAGCCTGAGGTCGCATAGGCAAATACCGGGAAATCCGCAGGTATTATGCCGTTGTTCACCAGAGGATACACTATTGAAGCAAATCCGCTTGCATAGCAGCCGGGAACTGCAACTCTGTTTGAGGTGCGGATCTTCTCTCTGTGCTCAGGTGAGAGCTCAGGGAAGCCGTATGCCCATGCAGGGTTTGTTCTGTGGGCGGTAGATGCGTCAATGATACGCACATGATCGTTATCCACAAAGGATACTGCCTCTCTTGCAGCGTCATCAGGCAGACAGAGGAAGGTGTAATCGGACATATTTATGA
>JAAYBK010000343.1 GCA_012718885.1 Ruminococcus sp.
AGCTATCGGCTTCTGAACAACAAGCTAAGGAGTTTAATTTCGGAGTTACTCTTTTCTGTATAGTAGGTGTACTGACTCCTATAAGCGGATTCGTTGCAGGAATTATTATGCTTATAAAAGGCTCAGCCAGATGGAAGGCTGCGGGAAAGAAAATTCTTTTAGCATCCCTTATTTCTGTTGTATTAAGACTGTTTTTGTTGAGCGGCGGATTTGTGATATAAAATAAATAAAACACAGCCCCTGAGCGTTTGTTCATCGCTCAGGGGCTGATTCTGTTTTATTAAGTTGTGTAGGTTTATTCAGTTCTGAGTGCTACCACAGGATCCTTCTTGGCTGCAAGGCTTGCAGGGATAAGTCCGGCGATAAGGGTAAGGAGCATACTTATGATAATAAGTACGATAGCTCCTGTTACCGGTACATGAGCCCTCAGAGTATCAAGTTTCGTTACACTATGTATGATATAGTTTATCGGGAACGTCAGCAGTACAGATACCGCTATACCGATAATACCGGCTGTTAGTCCAACGAGAAGCGTCTCTGCATTGAATACAGTCTTTACATCGTGCTTTGAAGCGCCTATGGCTCTCAGTATACCGATCTCACGGGTACGTTCAAGAACTGAGATATAGGTTATGATACCGATCATGATCGATGATACCACAAGTGATATTGCAACGAATGCGATAAGAAGATATGAAATACCGCTTATGATCTTTGTCACTGACTTCATGAGAAGTGCAATAAAATCAGTGTAGTGTATAACATCCTTCTCTTCCTGATCATCATTATAGTCCTGGATGATATCGGATATCGCATCCTTATCTTCAAATGACTTAGCATATATCCTTATCTTGGAGGGATTTTCTATATCTGAATAGCCGAGTATGAAGAGATTGTCTTCATAGGTCAGGTCAGACACTTCCTCAGGGATAAAGGTATCAAATACCATTGCATATGTCTCGTCAGATGCATCGGACTCCTCAAGTGCCTTGAGAAGCTCTTCATCGCTCATTCCTGCAAATTTAGACTCAGCCTTTGCAGCATACATATACGGTATCATTTCACCCAGTATCCTTGGAGCATACTGCTGGAACTGCTCTTCGTCAAGCTCTCTCAGTGATTCCATGATCGCTGAATTGTCCTTTTCTGAAGCACCGCCCTGAAGCGCAAGTGCCTCTATCTCACTGAAAAGCTCCTCTCGGTTCTCCGGCTTCATATACTTGTCGATCATTGCCTGGAGCTCATCATCAGAAGGCTGTGACAATACAAGCTTTGCAGCCGCTACCTTCTGTACTTCGCTTGCATTTGCGATATATTCCTTTGCAGAAGCTGCCTTTTCTGCTGTTGTAGGAGCAACATAATCCTCTGCCTGGAACTTCTTTCCGGTAAGAAGATCATTCTCCTTGTCAGCTAACTGCTCCCTGACAAGATCGCTTGAATTTGTCTTGTCTATAACATATTTGGTAAGCTTATTTGTATAGCCGATGAATCCTTTTATCATAGAAACGGTTGCGTCCGGGTTCGGACGGATAAATCCGACTACCTTGAGCTTCAATCCGATATCATCGTTATCAAAGAGGATATCAAGTCCGGATTCAGTTTTGGTCAGATCAGTGTATCCAAGACCGTTTGTGTTCTTCTGATAATACTCAAACGGCATTATCATCTTGTATTCCTTTGACATTATTTCGTCAAAGCTCCACTGGGTCACGCCGTAATCCTCGATAGTCTCACCCTTCATTGCAGTCTTGATGAGCTTACCGAAATCATCTACCGGCTTGAGACCAAGTGCGAATGTTACCATATCTGCTATTTCGTTATTCTCATTCAGTACAACTACAACCTCGTCATAATTCTCAGGCCACTTTCCTTCTACAAGATCATACTGATCGTAGAGGAGAGGATTGATATCCTCGCCGTCATCTGTAGGAAGAAGCTCCTCCCAGATATTGACGCCCCACATATCCATCATGCTGTTGGAACCGCTGGCACCCATCATTGAATTTGTCTCTTCCTGCATATTGCCCATTCCGATGGCATCCATATACATCTCATTAAAGTGGGATTTCAGTACCTTGCCGCTGGTGTCTCTTGTAAAAATAGGCATCTGGATGTCATAACTGTATGATACGGCATTTGAACGATCCTTGATCTCGTCATTGCCGTCAAGGAACTTCTTGAACTTCTCCATATTATTTACCTGCTTGGCAGAGGAATTCAATGAGTTGAACATATCATACATTCTTGTATTTGAATAAACAGTGCGCCCGTCATCATTCTCATGCTCAGCTTCTTCCTCTTCACCGAACATTGTCTTGAATATCTCCGTCGTATCAGCAGTCTCCCTGTCAATTTCGATCGGATATGAGGCAAGTGTCTCCTCCTGGAGCCGTGTAATATACTCATTTATACCGGTAGACAGCGACAGGATAAGTGCGATACCAATGATACCGATGGATCCGGCAAACGCTGTGAGAAGAGTTCTTCCCTTCTTGGTCATCAGGTTATTGAGGGAAAGCGATATTGCTGTCAGGAATGACATGGATACTCGCTGTTTCTTTGCCTCTGTCTGTTTGTCAGCTTTCTCCGGCTCAAACGGATCACTGTCACCAGTGAGCTGGCCGTCCTTGATGCGGACTATTCGAGTTGCATACTGCTCGGCAAGCTCCGGGTTGTGTGTTACCATTATTACAAGCTTATCTTTGGCTATCTCCTTAAGAAGCTCCATTACCTGAATACTGGTCTCACTGTCAAGAGCACCGGTAGGCTCATCTGCAAGCAGTATATCCGGATTGTTTATCAGCGCACGGGCTATGGCCACACGCTGCATCTGGCCGCCGGACATCTGATTCGGCTTTTTATGGAGCTGGTCTCCTAAACCTACCTTTTCAAGAGCCTCCTTGGCACGCTTCCTTCTCTCACCCTTTGAAACGCCGGATATAGTCAGAGCCAACTCTACGTTGGAAAGAACTGTCTGATGAGGAATAAGATTGTAGCTCTGGAAAATAAATCCTATTGAATGGTTTCTGTATGCATCCCAGTCTCTGTCCTTATACTTTTTTGTTGACACCCCATTGATTATAAGGTCACCGGATGTATACTGATCAAGTCCCCCGATTATGTTCAGCATCGTTGTCTTTCCGCAGCCGGAATGTCCGAGAATAGCTACAAATTCATTCTCCCGGAATGTAATGCTGACGCCGTTAAGTGCAGTGACAACATTTTCTCCGTCTCCGTATTTTTTTACGATCTCTTTTAGTTGAAGCATTGGTTCATCCCTTTCATAGTTTTTGTGCTTTCAGCGAAAGTCACACTCCTTATTATAGCACTTTGCTATATAAATGTCAATGTCTTTTGTACAATTACAATAAAAAAGGAGCTGACACCGGATCAGCTCCTTGATTATTCTTTTTTCAGATATCGTGACAGCTTCTTTCTGCGCTTTTCAGTGTACATAACATTGTCAGCAGCAGTGACAAATCTAAATATATCTTCATCCGGTTTTGGAATATCGATCACATAACCGGTGCTTGCACTAAGCTTGTATGGCTTTTTCTGCTTCTGGTTTATAAGGGTTATGTTCCTCTGGATGCGCCTTTTAAGCTTCATCGCCTCTTCATCGGTATAATCCGTGCCGAAAACAATGAACTCATCGCCTCCGAAACGGCAGTATATTTCTCCCGATCTGCATGATGTTCTGAGGACTTCAGCAATATTGAAGATCGCATTATCTCCAACTCCATGACCGAAGGTATCGTTGATCTTCTTCAGGCCGTCCAGGTCTATGAACATGAGCATGATCTTTCTTTTATTTACCACGCAGTCACGGTACAGCGATTCTGTGGCATGGATAAAGCCGTTGCGGTTATAGATACCGGAAAACGTATCCAGCGCATATAGTTTGCCAAGGCGGTCGACGGCGTATTCAAGGCAGATAAGCTTGCGGATATTCTCAAGTGAGTTGCTGATGCTTATACACAGTGTCTCGAACATTGAGCTGTTCATCTGTATCCTCGGATTGCACATGACCATATATCCAAGACAGCGTTCACCAAAATGAAGCGGTATGTGATAGAATACCCTTCCTGCCGTTCCTTCGACAGCTGACTTAGGGATAATATCCCTCCTGCTGATACGGCCGCCGTCAAAAAAGCTTCCGTCCCGATAGGCTATCTGCACTATCATTTCATCGGTATAATCCGTCGTGATGACCTCTTCATCCTTGAAGGGCATTACGCTCTGATCCACTGCGGATTCGGAATCCCAGTTATCACACAGACAGAAATAAAACTCGTCAGGCGAGATATCCCTGACAAATTTCTTCATCTGACTGATATATTCGTCAAAATTATTGCAGCCGAGAAGTCCTGTGGAAACAAGATTTATAGAGGACATAAGCTGCTGAGAATCCTCGAACCGCATATAATTGCGGTAATTCAATTCCCTGAACGCTTCTATATCGTGACTTATATTCTCACAGCAGCCGCAGCTCTCTGTGAACCTTGTTGACATTTTCAGTATGACATTCCGCTCCTGCGGAAGATTATTCAGGCGGTTGTACAGCATCTTGCAGGCCAGTCTTCCGGACAATCCGAGAGGACGGTCAACAGAAGTCAACTCCACCTGATAATTCTGGGTGCTGTAGGTATTATCGAATCCGGTAACAGCTACATCTCCCGGAACTGACAAGCCGTTGGCTGTAAGATAATTTATAGCCGAGGCAGCCATTACATCATTGGCACATATTATCGCATCCGGCAGCTCATTGCCTGACGCAAGGAGCTTCTCGGCAGCAGTCTTTCCTGAATGGGCACGGAAATCTCCGTGATATATATCTTCCTGGTCTATGCTCAGCCCGTGCTCAGCGATAACTTCAAGAAATGCAGCAAGGCGGTCTGCGCTCTCAGGATTGTCATCCGGACCGGATATATAGAAAAAGCGCTTGTATCCATGTACATTTATAAGATGCTCGGTTATATTTCTCATCGCCGTCCTGTTGTCGATACCGATATGGTATAGATACGGGATGTCATTATCAATACTTACAGCCGGTATACCGGCTTCTTTGATACGAAGGAGTATGTCGTCTACGACAGGCTGATAAGCTATGGTGTTGGTAAGAAGTATCGCACCGTCAAACCTGCTGAAATCAGGCAGGGAAAAGATGGAGAACTCACCGGCGTCATGTCTCGGATTCTTCATAGCACCACTGAATGAAACAAATGCAGATACGTTCATTGAATAATCTTTTGCTGTAGAGGATATTCCGTTCAATATCGCACTCTGGTAGCTCTGGTCTATCTCTTCGATTATCAATGCGATATTATAGCTCTTCATTCCGCCGCTCCCCCCTTTCCCGGATCAGTCAGCTTTCACATATTGTTTTCAAACC
>JAAYBK010000028.1 GCA_012718885.1 Ruminococcus sp.
ACTACTGCTCCTTACGGATACCGAAAGATTAATCCGGAGCCGAAAGTTCATACCCTTGAAATAGTTCCCGAAGAAGCCGAGATAGTCAGGCTGATATACAGGCTGTACCTCGACGGACACGGTGCAAAGTTCATAGCAAACGAGCTTAACCGCATGGGTATCAGTCCACAGAAAAGTCAATTCTGGGAGCCTCCAAGCATCAAGAAAATACTGTCAAATCCGCTGTATTGCGGAATGGTTGGCTGGAAAACGAAGTCCAACGGAGACACGCTCTATAAGGGATTACATGAACCGATAATCAGCGAACAAGTCTTCAATTCTGCTCAACAGAAAAAGCGTACAAATCCAGTCGCTCAGATTCATCCGAATGACAAACTGCTCAACTACTATCACAATATACTATACTGCAAAAACTGCGGCCATCAGCTGAAACGCCGTCTTATTGCAAACAGTGGTCATGAACATATGCTATGCGTTTACAGGGAGTGCAGAGGTAAGATTGTCAGTTCATCCATGGAAGCCATAGACGAGTCTGTTATTGCTGCTTTTCGTTATCGTATAAAGCAGCTTGAAAGGCTAAAAAGCAAAGGCATTAACGAGTTTGAGAGCGAACCTGATAAAAAAGCTCCGCTTGTGGCAGAGCTTGAAAAGGCAAAGCGTCAGCTTTCACGAATGTATGACCTGCTAGAGCAGGAGGTCTACGATACGAATACATTCCTTGAACGCTCTAAGATAGTAAATGACAAGATAAAATCGCTTGAAGCGGCTATAAAGGAAATCGAAAGCGAGCAGAAGCTTCCACAGCTTCCGCCGGATGAAGCTATCAGACGTCTGAAATATGTGATCGACAACTTTGATGGTTCAGATGCTGAAGAAAAAAACAGACTGCTTCACACAGTCGTCAGAAAGATTTACTACTATAAGACGGAGAGAATGTGCAAAAACAAGCCGGATTCAGACCTTACTTTGAATGCGGATTTCTTATAAGCCTTATGTACAACATAGATATGATAGTTTCTTTTCATACTGCCACATATCTTAGCTCCTTTCCCATGGCCATGGATCATCGACCCAGGTCCAATGCGATGAATCGTTGGAATCTTCGGGAGAGATGGGTCCGAACTTAGAAACGAACTCACTCATTGCCTTTTCACGAAGCTGCTTATACTGCTTGAAGAGACTGAGGGCACGCCGGCAGTTAGGATGCGTATCGAGGTAGAGGTTCAGTTCCTTTAGGGCGAAGTCGTATTTTTTGATCTTCATCAGAAGCATTTTTTTCTCATTCATAAGCGGCTGCCTCCTTTGAAGGGGAGATCAAGATCAGGGAATAGAGTGCCCTGAGCGAGAGCCTTGTCGTCGTCATATACGTTACCCCACTGCTGATACGGGATATAAGCCATAGCAAGGGGAGTTCTTTCGGGGAAGCTGGAAGGATCGTAATTATTATCCGGGCGGCTCTTCAGGTCATCATCTTCGAGGTAGTTTTCTCGTTCACGGATAAGAAGGCCGTCGATATTATCAAACAGATCGAGGTTCATGGTGATACTCCTTTCGGGAATTGCGGAAGAAGCATTATAGTTATCATCCGCACGCTGTATTATATTCCCGGATGAGGAAAGGCGTGAAAAATGAAAAAACTGAAGAAGCGGATACTTCTTCAGGTTTTTTAATTATTTCCAGGGACGATCCTTGCCGAGCCAGCCGTTCTTTTCCCAATGCTGAGCATCGAGCTTGTTGAGACCTTTTTTCTGGAAGAGCCTCATTATTGAGAAGAGCATCCGGGGTTTCAGGCCGGGGGAAACCTTGCCCTGATTCTTTTTTATGGTATTTGCAATTGAGGAGGTTGCGCTGTCGATCTTTCTGAGTTTGCTCTCGCTGACCTGCTCCCAGCTTGTAGCGGCAATACCGATACCGAATTTATAAATCCTGGCAACGCCCCAGAACGTAAGGCTGTCAGCCATATCCTTATTGGTGGACTTCATTCCTGCACCGGCGGCAGTAGATATGCAAACGCCCTGTTTACGGAACATTGCTCCATCCGGTCTGTGGGGCATCCACCTGTAGCCGTAGTGGTCGAGCAGCGCCTTCATAGTGCCGGTGACATGGTAAACGTACACCGGGCTTGCGAGAATGATAACGTCTGCGCTGTCTATCGCCTCAGTTACAGGTGAAAGTTCCTGATAATGAGGACATTTGTCCTCGCCTTCGATGAAGCATTTTGTACAGCCGCAGCAGAATTCTCCGAAGTCCTTTGGCAGAAAGAATTCTGTGACATCTCCGCCCAGCTTTTCGGCTAACTGCCGAGCGATGTGGTAGGTCGAACCCTTATGGTTCTGACCGTGGATAATTACTGTTTTCATGTTAGCCCCTCTTTTTCCTTATATCATTATTACCTGTGAGGCTGTGGAAAGGTGGTGCAGAGCTGCTGATTTCATTTCATGAACTTCTCCTTCTGCAAAGGAATATCATTCCTTCGCCCGCCCTTTCACTGCCGTTTTAGGCAGTTTTATTTTGCAGCAGAAAATGCGGCTACACCGGCAAGGCTGAGAACAGTCATTATTGTTCCTGCAAGGAGTACGCCAAGAATAACTGCAATAACACTTTTCTTGAAGTCCATTTTCAGGAAGCTTGCAGCAAGAGTGCCTGTCCATGCGCCTGTACCCGGCAGCGGTATTCCGACGAAGAGGAAGAGTGCAAAGAAAAGTCCCTTGCCGGCTTTTTCCTGAAGTGCTACGCCGCCTTTTTCACCCTTTTCAAGGCACCATGTAAAGAATTTTCCGATGACTGGCTTGTCCTTGCCCCATTCAAGGATACGTCTTGCGAAAAAGTAGATGAACGGTACCGGTATCATATTTCCGATCATGCACAGCGGAAGGGCATAGTACCATTTTATACCCATAGTGATACCAAATGGTACACCTCCTCTAAGCTCTACGAGAGGTATCATTGAGATCAGAAAAGTGAAGATGTATTTTGTCATATAACAGACCTGCTTTCTAAGAAATCATATACAATTAATTATCTCATATTTCGGCAGAATAGTCAAGCTTTTTTCAAAAAAGTCTGTTTTCCGTCATATATACAGATGAGATAAAGGGAAAAGCGACAAAAACTATTGAAAAATATCTATAAATATGTTATAATTGATTGATAACTATTTGGAGGCGATAATGTGAAAAACAGGTTATTATCAGCGCTTACAGCGTCAGCTATCATCACAGCAGGCCTTTGTCCGTTGCAGATACCTTCTGCGGCTGCGGAAGATGGGCTTGCAGACAGTGGCATTTCATATACAGAGCTTGTTGAGACCATATCAAACCCCGGTGCAGGATATACCACTACTATCTGGCCGGTCTGCAAGCCGGGAAGCACTCCGGTATACAGCCCCACCGGCTCGCTGGTACTCTTCTTCGTTGATATAGGAGGCTTCTCCAGCGGTGCAAACGGCACTATAAATGAGGACGGAACTTATACCGAGGGGACTGATTACGACCTTGACCAGCAGTTTTTCGATTCCTGGCGGCAGACCTTTGAGAACTGCCGGAAAAACGGTTGTATGATCGCCCTGCGTTTCAGGTATGACGCAAACGGAAAAGCTGATCCGGAGCCCTCGTCCTTTGACCAGGTGCTGCACCATATCCAGCAGATAAAGGAAAGCGGTCTGCTGGAGGACTACAAGGACATCCTCTGCTTCGTTGAATCCGGATTTGTGGGCAAATGGGGAGAGCAGCACGGCGGCAAATATGTCACCGTTGACTACAAGGCAAAGCTCCTTTCTGCCATGCTGGACTGTGTGCCTTCGCCGGTGCCGGTAACTGTCAGAACGCCGGATATATATGCAAAATGGGCAGGTATTTCAAGAAGCGAGCTTGCGGATCACGTTCCGGAGGAGAGGAGCGAGGCTTTTCGTGTGGGCCTGTATGACGATGGCTATATGGGCAGCGATTCCGACCTTGGCACCTATGCTGACCGTGAAAAGGAGACGACCTGGCTGGGAAAACAGGCTGTGACTTCCTATTTCGGCGGTGAATTCTCCGGCAATATCGATTATGCCAAGGAGTTCCCCACATATCTGCCGGAAAAAGCCATACCGGAAATGTACAAGACCCACCTGAGCTATATCAATTCAAATATCTTCCAGCTTTACAAGGACTATACCTTCGATGATAAATGCGATATCCGGGAGTGTGACAACTCTGCATATTACGGTCAGACTGTATTTCAGTTCATCCGTGACCATATCGGCTACAGATTCGTTTTAAGAAAGTCTGAGCTGTCGCCGGAGGTAAAGCAGGGCGGCTTGTTC
>JAAYBK010000029.1 GCA_012718885.1 Ruminococcus sp.
ACACTCCTTTGACGGATATTGTCCGCTGTGATCAGATCAAGCTGCCTGATGATATTTCAAGCTTTATACAAGCAGAACGAACAGAAGACGGAATCGGTTGCATTGTTTACAATGAACGTAGGAAACTGACTTATCTGCACATCAACGAAGATATGCAGACATCAGAAGCGTTTGTGCTTACATCACCGTCAGATCAGGAACAATACTACAGTTCAAGGCGATGGTTTGCCATAGAAGAAGATGGGATCTGGGCAATCGTCAAAAATGAGAACTATAAGGAAATCGAGCCTTATCTCCTCTGCCACTATGCAAAAAACGGCGAATTAATATCCTCCATACCTGCAAACGAACTTCAGGATTACTCTCTGTCGGATTACAGACTTGGCGGTGATTTTGAATCTGTGGGTGATGTGCTTTATCTGACACTGTATGACGGCAAAGTCTTGCAGATCGACAAAGAAACAGCAAAAGTTTCTATCGTATCGGATCTGTACAAGGAGGATGACTCCTACAACAAGAAATATCTCGTCTTTGATCGTGATGACAAGCCAATTCTGCTTCGGGAAAAAATAGAATCGGCACCGGATACTCACACGATACATGAAGCTTCCGTCTCTGAATTTGACCTTGAATCAGGCAGTTGCGGACAGACTATCTATACCACAGGAGATAACTGGGACTCAAAAAATTACTTCTTCGTCCTTAAAGGCTTCGGTGAATACCGTTTTTTCATTAACACAAGCAGCGAACTGATAGGCATACGAGACGATGGTACAACTGAATCACTCATTGACCTTGATGCCTCTGATCTTGACAGGAATGGTGCAATTAATGATTGCCTCCAGCCTCCGTACTCCACATCAGATATAATGATTGTACCCGCCGATGATACACATTTTCTGGGGCACATTCTCCATAGTCCCGACTACAAAACAGCTGCATACTGTCTGACCCGCAAGCATGAATCCGAAATCGGTTAAGCCGATGTACAAACTGTTTTTATGGAATTATAAATTTGAGATTCTATACACAAGGTGCGGAATCTGCATTATAATACCAAAGCTGAAAATCATAAAGTTCAAGCAACCTCTACTTATGTTATCTACTTCGTGTTTGGTATAAAGACACTCATAGAAATCATGTCCAACTTTGCTTCTAAAAGTTAATCTGTTAATTTACCTGCTTGTTTTATTACAATCCCAAAGCATAGTTGAGTCTTTATAAACAAGAGGTTCCAAGTTTGTCAGTAGGGATTGCTCAATCGGCGGAGAATGAAAATCCCGATTTTACGCCATTTTCTTAAAATCCGGTATTTTTGGATAGTTCCGAGCGAGGGATAAAGTTCTATTTTTGAAATGTTCATTCTGGCAGAATATCCCCTTATCAGAGGGATAAATGATAAACAGCCCACCAGGTATGTCTCCGTCTTACGAATTATATCGTAATTTGGAAACATACCCAGTGGGCTGCTTCATTATTTACTTTTATGTATCGGCCTCACGGATCATCCGCATCCTGATGCGATGAAAGTATCGTTCGGCACTTATTGCAATAAACCGCAATATCTGGTATAATACAGCTGATATCTACAGTTCAGCCTATCAGATGGCCTTCCTGCACACGATACGCCGTTGTAAGGTCGAATACGACCATATCTCGGTCAGGCACAGCTATGCCGCGTATACGGTATGTGGACTTCATATCCCAGCCGCAGGTCTGATATATAAAACGTACCATATCCATACTTTTGAGCTCATAACCATCGTGCGCAGTATACTCTGGCAGCTGATGAGCTCCGCTTGACTGATAACTGCACTTCTCAACAGCCAGCTTTCCATTCTCCGGATCTAACAGGAATCTGAAATACGGTGGTAAGCCTATCGCTTTCAGAGTTGTCTTGAATACAGTGATCCGTCCATATGCAACTGAGAAGCTGATTCCAAGATCATCATTCTCCCATGATAGGTTCTCCATCTGACACCTCCTTTTCTACGTCAGGGTATACTTCGCCCGTAGAATTCGCAGGGGCAGAATTATCCTCAAGAGTCAGCTGCTGTCCGACCTGCTCGATCTCCACAGGTTTCTTGTCGCCTGTGAGCATAGCTACGTTGATATACCCGTTCTCGACTGTGACCTGTGTCTGCTTTTTATGCTCTTCCACAGGGACTCCGAATGTTCCGGCAATATCCTCGGAGTAATATCCCTTCTTGTAGTCCACGGTCTCGTCGATCACTTCGCCCTTCTTGGGCTTTTCACGGAATGTCTCCTTCACGATCAGGTCGAAAACATAATAGGTCTCGCCCTCAAACTCGATCTTATAGCCCAGTATCTTGTAACGGCACTTAGAATCCCAATGCATGAGTTCATACAGCT
>JAAYBK010000344.1 GCA_012718885.1 Ruminococcus sp.
AAGGTGGCTGCAACGCTTTTTGAAAGGGGGAGGGCTGATGGATAACGGAGCGGCTTGTTACAGGCGCTTTCTTGACGGAGATGACGAAGGAATAGTCGAGATCATTCGTGATTACAAGGACGGTCTTATGATGTATCTCAACAGTATTACCGGAAATATGGGTACTGCTGAAGAGATAATGGAGTATACCTTTTTCAAGTTGGTGACAAAAAAACCAAGATTCAACGGCAAGAGCCTGTTCAAGACATGGCTGTATGCTATAGGCCGCAATGCCGCTACAGACAGCCTGAGGAAACGAACAAAATATGCAGATGATCCTATCGATGAGATGGATTCCGTAAAGGATGAAGAGGATATCGAAAGGAATTTCCTTAAAGAAGAACAGAAAAAATATCTTTATCATGCTATGAAACAGCTGAATCCGGATTACCGTCAGGCACTCTGTCTTACATATTTCGAGAATTTCAGCAATGAGGAAGCAGCAAAGATAATGAAAAAGACCAGGCGGCAGATAGAGAACATCCTCTACCGTGCCAAGAGGTCGCTTAAATCCGAACTGGAAAAGGAGGGATTTGAGTATGAAAGATTATAAAGAAGTAGCTGAAAGCGTATTCCGTATGCGTGACAGATATCTTGAAGATAAGAAGCGCAAAAAGGCTCTTGTTATCAAAAGGATGTCAGTTGCTCTTAGCTGCTGCATAGTTCTCCTTGTGGGATATGGTATCTGGAACAGTGAGATACTCAGATCCGTTATGCCTGACAAGAATGAAAATTCGGATACGCATATGATAAATGAAGAGCCGGAAACCGGTAACACTGATATCATTGTCACTACCACTGACGGCTCGGCTGAATATGTTGTTACTACCTTAACAAGTGCCGCTCCGCCGGATGAGGTCGGCACAACTGCTGCTGTTACAGATATCCCGGAGACGGAGACAACCTCCGCTCAGGCAGGGGACGATATAACTACTACGACTGCCGAAGAAGATCGGACTGCTGTC
The DNA here is from genome assembly GCA_012718885.1 of Ruminococcus sp. Lineage (GTDB taxonomy): Bacteria > Bacillota > Clostridia > Oscillospirales > Ruminococcaceae > Ruminococcus. Next base: position 1,005 of record JAAYBK010000344.1, read on the forward strand.
ACTACAACATCCGGAGGAATACACCGTCCCACCCGGACTACAACGACTGCCGGCAGTACCTCGCACCACATCAGGACTACAACGGTGCAAACTTCACCGGTCAGGACCACTGCTACAAGGATAGTGCAGACTACAAGGACAGGCACGGCTGTGACTACATTTATGCCGCCGCCTCAGACCAATGTGACGCATACGACACAGACTAATGCGCCAAGGCGTACTACCACTACCGCGCAGATAGTCACCACACATCGCACAACTCCGATAACAACAACTACTTTTTATGAGCCGGTATTACCTCCGGATACAACCACAAGCCCATGGCTCGGTACGACTACGAGTACGAAGGCAATGGCGATGTATACCACTACTACAATGGGTACGGCACCGCCAAAATATATCACGCATATGGTCCTTGACGGATATGATTACTATAATCGTGAGGATTCTACGTTGAATCTGAATAAGATCGGAGCTAAGATAGGAAACGGTACTGCATACGGATATGATGAAGAGGTCGATGATGTCACTTCTGTGCCTGTGCATATATACCGGGCGAGAAATATGTCCGAGGATTATGCGGTGATGGTAAAATATCAGGATTCGGATGAATTCTTCTATTTCGTGAATAATGAGTATTTTCCGGATACTGTGGGAGATCTGATCGATGATACCGGCATGAGGTATAATGGATCAACGGAATTTGTATATTCACGAGCGACAGGTGATCTCTTATTTGAAGATGTTATAGATCAGTTCGTGGATATACTTGAGCAATATCGTGATCTTCCGGTAAAACTCCTGAAACAGGAGGAAGAATTCGGCGTTGACTATAGTGTATACGGCGCTATACAGGTCAATATCTATGGCTGTAAGACATATACCTTTGATCTTAATGATGAGGGATATATACAGTTCGGAAAGCATTACTACTACGATGATGAAGGAGACTATGTTGTCCCCAGCATATACGTCGGTCCGGAGGCTGTAAAGTCAATCACAGACAGGATATACAGTTTGGCAGGCGGCGGATAAGCCTCTGTAAAGATAAAGCTTTGAACAGCAGAAACAGCACTATACTGTTTCTGCTGTTTTTTTATCTGGGTATCCTTTCAATTTTGTTTGAAATGCCGATTCTCCGCCGATTTCTTGACATTGATGCTATGCTGTGGTACAATGTAAAGTGCATGATTATATACACTTATGACCGCTTAAAGCCTGAAAAAGCTGCGCAAACGGCTATATACAGGGCTTTATCTATGAGGTGAAATATGAGCAAAAAAGACAAGAATAACAGTACAGAAGAAAAAAAAATCAAAACGGATAAAAAATCAGAAAAAAGCTCAGGGAAAAAGTGGTTATCACGTTTCAGCAAGAAGAATGAAGTCCCGATAATACTGGTCAGCTTGGCATTCAGCCTGACATTGTTCTTCTTCTCTCCGATAGATATTTTCCTCGGAAATCAAAGAGAGTTCATAGTGTCATTCGGCCGTTTGGCTGTGCCTATGCTGCTGACAGCGCTGGTATTTGCCGCAGATCTTTGTCTGGTGCTGAATATACTGCTTATGATACACGAAAAGCTTTGCGGATTTGTGACCAGCCTCCTCTTCGGAGTGCTCCTTGCAGGATATACCCAGTCATTGGTCCTCAACAGCAAAATGGCTGCCGTTACCGGCGACAGCACCGACTATAAGGACAACGACAGATCAGTTATACTGAATCTTGTGCTGCTCATATGCATAGCAGCCCTGCCGGTAATACTAACTGTCATTTCATGGTTCGCCAAAAACAAGAAGCCGTTCAGCATAACAAAGGGCAGGACAATGCCCTATATCAGCGGTCTTATCTGCCTGATGCAGCTTGCCGGTACAGCTTCCTCCGTGGCAACTGCTGACTTCAGCAAGTACAAGAAGCAGTACACTTCTTACCTATCCTACGAGCAGACCACTAAGCTCTCAAAAGATGGCAATATCGTGGTGTTCCTGGTGGACAGACTGGACAGCCTCTGGATGGACAGGATCATCAAGGAGTATCCTGATGTTACAGAGAAGTTCGAGGGATTCACCTTCTATCAGAATAACGTTTCACATAATACGAATACTTTCCCTTCCATACCTCAGATGCTCACTCACTCAATGTACAAGGGCAATGACTGGGTGGATTATGTAGGAAACGCCTGGGAAGGGGAGACCGTCGAGAAGAAGCTCAAGGAAAACGGCTATGACGTTAATCTCCTCATCGATAATCTTACTACATACGGCAGCGTCGCACAGCTTCAGGATCAGTGCGATAATATCAATCACTGCGATCCCGATGAGGTAAAGTTCAATTACCTTGGCGGCAAGGGCATAATCCCGGCTATGACACAGCTTTCGCTCTCAAAGCTTTCGCCCTATATGTGGAAGAATGAGTTTATCAACGGCTTCGGAGCAAATCTTTCATCTGATTTCGTTCAGTATAAGCATGAGGTAAAGGATATGCAGCCTATGGCTGTAGGACTTGAGTCCGACCTGAAATACTACGACTATATAACCAGCCATGAGTTTACGGCTGATGCACCGAATAAGACCTTCTCTTTCATTCATCTGAACGGTGCCCACGATCCGGAGCAGGAGCTTGCAGATCTCTACGACAGCTCCATACCGCTTGACCGCTGGGTGACTACAAGAGGAGATTTCGAGATACTCTTCTACTACTTCGATCAGATGAAGAAGCTGGGAGTTTATGACAACTCAACTATAATCGTCCTCGGCGACCACGGAAGAGCTCCAAGTGAGATCGAGGTGGATGACCTGGACGGACTTACAAGCGCTATCACTACAGCGCTCCTCGTAAAGCCTGCCGGTGCAGAGAACGGCAAGCTAAGCTACGACAGGGATTCAGAGCTCTCACTGGATTTCTTCCCTGCAAGTATTCTTGAATATGCAGGCATAGACCATGAGGAGTTCGGTATCTCCTTCAATGATGTCGTTGAAAAGGATCTTCACCCTGACCGCTGGCTCCAGACCTTTGATTTCGGCGGCTACGGAAAGACCATTTACAAGACTCTCTATAAGATCAACGGCGACGCAAGAGACTTCGACAACTGGGAGCCGCAGCCTGAACATGAATAAGGCCGGACTTCTGAAATAAGAAAGGATATGATCATATGTTTACTTCAACAGCAGCAATGTACATTGACCCCGCAACCACAAGCTATATCATCCAGATAGGCGCAGGCGTAGTGATCGCTCTCGGTACATTTATCGGTATCTTCTGGACAAAGATAAAGCGTGTATTCAAGAAAAAGACTGATGATGTGGCTCCTGCTATCGATGCAAAAGAGGTAAATGCCCTCCATGACGGCGAAAAGGACGTTATCACAGCTGAGGATCTTCTTGCTGATGATGATGACGAAAAGTAATAACTACAGGAGCTAATATATATGTCAGTATTAGGTAATATACTGGGCTGGTTCATGGGCATTATCTATAATGTCATACATAATTACGGCCTGAGTATAATCATATTCACATTGTTCACCAAGTTCCTTCTCTTCCCTCTGAGCCTTCTTACACAGAAGAATTCCATAAATATGGTAAGGCTCATGCCTGAGGAGAACGCGCTCAAGATAAAGTATATCGACGATAAGGACAAGCTGGCTGACGAGAGACTGGCTCTTTATAAGAGATATAAATATCACCCCATACTTGGTACAGTTCCGCTCCTTATACAAATACCGCTGGTGTTGGGACTTGTGTACGTTATCTACCGTCCGCTCTCTTATGTGCTGCAGGTGGACGCAAGTGTTATCGACGGTCTCCGTGACTGGCTCACCAATGTTGTCGGCAGCTCAAAGACTGATGACAGCGTCTATCAGACAGAGATAATCAGACAGATCAAGGACAGCATCCTCCCCGGCAGCGGCGTTGCAGGGGACAATATCATCAAGGATATCAAGGATTTCGATACTCATTTCCTTGGCCTTGACCTCAGCCTTACACCTTCAATAAAGCATTTCGACAGGCTCCTGCTCATCCCGTTCTTTTCAGGACTGAGCGCATGGCTGCTCTGCTGGGTTCAGAACAAGATAAATATCCTCCAGATGGCTCAGGGAAATACCAATAAGATACTTACTACTCTTTTCATGGTCGCTTTCTCTACCTATTTTGCCTTTCTGGTGCCTACAGGAGTAGGTCTTTACTGGATATTCGGAAACCTCTTCGCAATACCCATGATGTACCTCACAAACCTGTGTATGCCTCCGAAAAAGTATATCGACTACGATTACCTCAGAAAGATGCAGGCTCAGCGTATCGAAAAGGAAAAAGAGCATAAGCAGTACAGAGCCCGTGAGAAGGAGGACTACAAGAAGTTCTTCTCCGTTGAGAAAATGCAGCTCATGTTCTATTCTGAGCAGAGCGGTTTCTTCAAGTACTATTCCGGTATGATCGATTATATCTGCGAGCACTCCGACATCGATATCCATTATGTTACAAGTGATCCGGATGATGTTGTGTTCAAGGATCCGAGAGAGCAGATAAAGCCCTATTATGTGGCCTCTGACAAATACCTCATCCCGCTCTTTATGAAGCTGGACTGCGATATGTGCGTCACCACTGTTCCGGATCTTGAGAAGTATCACCTGAAGCGTTCAAGAGTCCGCAAGGATGTGGAGTATGTATATACCTTCCACGGTATGGGCAGTACCGCTCTTACCCTCAGAAAGGGGGCTCTTGACTGGTATGATACTATTTTTGCTGTCGGCGTTGACAGCGTCAGCGAGCTCAGGGATTCCGAGGAGCTGTACAAAACTCCTAAGAAGCGTCTCGTCGAGACAGGATACCCCATAATCGATTCCATGCTTGAGAAGTATGAAAGCGAGGAACATCCTGAGAATAAGATTCCGAAGATACTCATTGCACCTTCATGGCAGCCGGACAATATCATCGATTCCTGTATCGATCAGCTTCTTGAAGAACTGTCCAAGACTGATTACGAGATAATCGTCCGTCCTCACCCGCAGCAGGTACGCCATGAGCCCGAAAAGTTCGATATGATGAAGGAGAAGTTCGCCGGAAGCTCAAATATCGAGATCCAGACAGACTTCTCATCCAATAATCCTGTAATGGAGTCGGACATTCTCATTACCGACTGGTCAGATATAAGCTGGGAGTTCGCTTTCGTTACAAAGCGGCCTGTGCTCTTTATCAATACCCCTATGAAGGTAATGAATAACGAGTGGCAGAAGATAAAGACAAAGCCTATAAATATCACCCTCAGAAGCGTTATCGGTCGTGAGGTTGAGCCGGACAATATCAGCAGCGTCAACGATATGATAGCTGAAATGCTGGCTAATAAGGCTCAGTACCGTGAGACTATCGATAAGACCTTCCATGAACACGTTTTCAACGTTGGCAAGAGCTGTCAGCTCTGCGGAAAGTATATCGTTAAGTCACTTGGCGGTAAGAAAAAATAAAGCCCACAGTTATGTGCGGTGCTTATGCAGCAGTATATGTCAGATACTCGGGGAAGAACCTTTCTGAGGAAAGGTTCTTCCCCGAACCACTTTCCAAAGACTTTTAATCTAAAATTTTCCCCAGATAGGGCGCGCCCATGTATTACTACATGGGATTTTTTACTTGCGTTCGCCCTATCTGGGGAAAATTTAAAACTGAAAGTTTTAGGAAGGGAGTTTGAGGGTGACTCCCCACAGTGTGGGGAGATGTCACGCAGTGACAGAGGGGACCGCCTCCGTCAGAGGAACCCTTTTTCA
>JAAYBK010000030.1 GCA_012718885.1 Ruminococcus sp.
CATGCAATAGGAATTATAAAAGCATACCACAATGGACTCGTCGATATAACACAGCTTCAAGTTGCGTTCAATATTCTTGCAAGTGTAGGAAAGCTTTTCAGGAATCCTGATACTGGTTATGAACACAGATTCAAGGATTACTATTGGCTGAATAAAAAAGATCATTTGGAAAACATTGACGGAGAATCCCTAACAATCGAAAATATGGACAGCTATGGAATTGCTTCATGTGGGAATATTTATGAGAAAGTCCATTCTGACGAATGCGATAATATTTATTTCAAAGGAATGTAAGAATCAAGCCTGCTCCTCTGTATGTGAGAGCAGGCTTTCTTCAACTGAAAAAACAAAGTGCCGCCACGAAGGCGGCACCGATATATCACAAAGCAACAATGTCATTTATTGAGAAGAGCACGGCTTTTCCGGAGATAATTACCTTATCTCCAACGCATTCACAGTACAGGATACCGGTACGGGAAGAAGCCTGGAAAGCGGATATGTTAGTTTTATTCAGCCTCCTACTCCAATAGGGAGCGATTATGCAGTGTGTTGAACCAGTAACCGGATCCTCGTTCATTCCGTATTTTGGAGCAAATACCCGCGAAACGCAGTCGTAGTCACGACCTTTGGCGGTAACAGCAACACACGCTCCGTCCAGTTTCGAGATAAGTTCCATATCCGGCTTTAAGTCCCGCACTTCGTCTTCATCACGCAGAACGAACAGTATATCACGATCCTTGTATGCTGCCAGAGGAATAGTTCCGAGAGCTTCGATCATCATATCTGTTATCTCGATATGCTCCAGCTTATACTCAGGAAATTCCATTCTTATCAGTTCTCCAGATCTTCGTACAGTAAACTCACCGATCTGACTGTAGAAATTGAGACTATCAGCATCCTGATCATAGTAGTTGAAGAGTATAAAAGCAGTTGCCAGAGTAGCATGACCACAGAAATCGATTTCCTTCTTAGGAGTAAGCCAGCGGATATGATAACGGTCGGTCTCTTTGACAACAAATGCAGTCTCCGACAGATTGTTCTCAGCGGCGATACTCTGCATGATGTCTTCACTTGGAAATGAATCCAGAACACATACAGCAGCAGGATTACCTGAGAATATCTTGTCAGTGAATGCATCAACGATGTATTGTTTCATTTGTTTCTCCTGTTCTATGGGAATGCGGTATTAGACTATCATTATGATTCTTCAAATAGCTTATCTGCCGCATCAAGGTCAAGAAGATAATACTTTCTGCCTTTCTGACGGTTTTCAATAAGCAAATTACTTGGGATAAGTTTCAACCTGCTCCGTACAGTATTCTCAGACAGTTTGAGCTGAGAAAGCAGTTCCTCACGGGATATACCGATATTGGAGAATAACGTTGCCTGAATCAGCAGTTCATACAAGTAGGAGATATCAGTCTTCTCCGCATTCGGTAGGTTGGCAATACGCTGACGATAGTATTCCCATTTGTATTTCTTCTCTTCAAGAGTCTCCAGAAGCTGCTGTAACGATATCTCAACTATGTTAAGGAACATCTCCACAAACGGCGTAAGCTCGGCTTTGTTATGCGGATCATTACACACATCAAAAGCCTTATAATACTTGGAGATATTCTCCTTGACAGTATATGACAGTCTGAATCCTATCAAAGGATTGAGCTGCCTTGAGAGAAGATAACTGCTAATGAATCGGCTTGTTCTGCCGTTACCGTCATAGAATGGATGAATGTATCCGAACAAGTAATGGAATACCGCTATCCTGATGAAAATATCGATACTGTCATCATTCAGTACTTTCAGACTCTGGTTCATAGTATCGATTATCTTGCTCTCGGGAGATAACCCTTTGTGGATGACCTTTTGAGTTGCCGACTGAACTTCGACGCCTGAACGACGGAACAGTTCACCATCTGGCAGATTCTCAGGATCTGTAGCCTTTATCTCCTCATAGAAGATATCATCATAGACCTTGCGGATATCCTGACAAGTTTTAAACGACATTGTGTTATTGTTTTCAAGAGCTGCATATTTAGCCACAAGTCCAACGAACCTGTTGCGCCTATCATGAGTTGTCAGGTCCTGTAGTATCTCACCGATCTCTTTTCTTGTACTGTGAACTCCCTCGATGTTGTTTGTAAGGAGTATTTCGTCTATAAGACATTTTGAAGTAAACTGAGATATCGCAAGCCGAGGAAGTGTGTTCGCAACAGCATCAACTGCCTTATCCAAACGCTCTATTGAAATAATCTGCTTATATATCTTCGGAGTCTGACAGATAAACGCAGCATTCTCTCCGATGTTTACAGACAGATGAATAGTATCTTCAGCGTTATACCTGTTTACGTATTCTGTCTTATACTCTTTTACTCCCATATGGAACGTAACCGCCAATCCCCCCGTCCATTTTATATAACAAAAACAGACTCCGCTTAAATTGCAGAGTCTGTTTTTAATTAATTTTTACTCTCCGAGGATATTCCGTATCTTTTCTGCAAGAACATCGGCAATATTCTGCTGTGTTTTCTTTGACGGATGACCGTCAGCCCCCATACCGTCACGCATTGAATGAGTCTGTGAGAAGTATGACATGATATTGCCATCGCCTAATTCGGCTATTGCACGTTCGATAAGCTCATAAATATCATCGCCACCCATAGTGCCGACAGTGCAGATGATATGAGCTTCGGGACGCTTTTCACGGACAGTCTTCAAAAATGCCTTATAGCCCTCTACAAATTCACTGCCGTTGGCATCAGAGTCTGCAGCG
>JAAYBK010000345.1 GCA_012718885.1 Ruminococcus sp.
TAAAAACTGAAAGTTTTAGGGAGGGAGTTTGAGGGAGGACCCTTTTTCAAAAGGGTCTCCCTCAATAATTAACTTATATATTCTACATGAGCCAGATGTTTTATCATTCTTCAGTAGTATTGTCATCCTGGTGGCTTTCGGCAGCCATCTGGGCGTCGGTTTTTTTCTCCGGCTCATCGTCGTCGAAGAAGCCACGATACTCAGCGACTCTTGCCTTATCGCCGTGGCAGTCGATCTCGATGATCTCCTTATTCAGCATATAGATAATGCCGGAAAAGAGAACAGTGAGGGCGATAGCATTGAAGAGGATACTGAAATAGAGGCGTATCTCAAAGATATTTCCCATCATACCGGCCAGTATGATGCCGATAGTTACGATAATGAGTATCTCGAACGGCTTCTTGTAGGGATCGAAATCCAGGAACAGGAAGCATATAGCCGCTGAGATCAGCGCATGGACGATAGCCAGCGTCAGTGAATACGGGTGATAGAAGCTCATTGTCTGATAGGAGTGGAGCTCGCAGTACATCAGGAAAGCTTCCATAGCGCCGTACAGCCACATTGCGAGCTTCAGCTTTAATCTCATACGCACGGATATCGTAATGAAATAGGCAGAGGCAAAAATCATAGCGAAACCGAGGAAAAGCAGGAAGTATTCAAATCTTTCCAGAATGAGAAGCTTTGAGGGGGCTGTTCCCTTATACGCCAGTTTATAGTAAACAAAGGTGAAAAAGCCGAAAACAAGGAACAGTACATTTCCGGCAAGGCCGAGTTTCAGGCCTATATCAAGCTTTTTATGCATGATGCTCTCCTCAGCTCAGGGCTTTCAGGGCACGCTGGCCGATGTCTTTTCTGAAATGAGCGCCGTCGAAGCTTATCTTTGATACGCCCTCATATGCCTTATCGAGGGCAGCCTGGAGGTCGTCGCCCTTAGCGGTAACACCGATGACACGGCCGCCGTTGGTGAGGAATTTTCCGTCCTCGGAGAGCTTTGTACCGGCGTGGTATACGAAGCATCCGTCGATCTGTCCCTTATCGTCGAAGCCCTTCATTTCGATTCCTTTAGGGTAGCTTTCAGGATATCCGCCGCTTGCCATGATAACGCAGGCACAGCTTCCCTTATGCCATTTGATATCCACCTTATCGAGAGTGTGGTTGTAGATAGCCTCGAAGATATCATAGAGATCAGCGTCAAGCATGGGGAGAACTACCTGAGTTTCGGGGTCACCGAAGCGGCAGTTGTACTCGATGACCTTTGGTCCCTTAGGAGTGATCATCAGTCCGAAGTAGAGGCAGCCCTCAAATGTGCGGCCTTCAGCGTTCATAGCATTGACAGTGGGGAGGAATATCTTCTCCATGCACTCCTTTGCGATATCCTCTGTATAGCATGGATTAGGAGAGACAGTACCCATACCGCCGGTATTCAGTCCCTGATCTCCGTCAAGAGCACGCTTGTGATCCATAGAGGATATCATTGGGACAACGGTTTTTCCGTCAGTGAAGCTGAGAACAGATACCTCCGGGCCGGTAAGGAATTCCTCGATAACTATACGTGCAGAGCTTTTTCCGAATTTGAGCTCATCGATCATTTCATGAACCGCGGCAATAGCTTCCTCTTCATTCTGAGCAATGATAACGCCTTTTCCGAGAGCAAGTCCGTCAGCCTTGATAACAGCGGGGTAGCTGTTCTGCTCCTTGAGGTAAGCAATAGCCTTATCGGATTCTGTAAATACCTCATAGAAGGCGGTAGGGATGTTGTACTTCTTCATAAGCTCCTTGGAGAACACCTTTGAGCCTTCGATTATAGCGGCATTTGCCTTAGGGCCGAAGGTCATGAATCCCTCTGCCTGAAGAGCATCGACCATTCCCAGTACGAGAGGATCATCGGGGGCAACTACTACCATATCAGGCTTGAGTTCCTTTGCCAGAGCAACAACGCCGTCGATATCGGTAGCACCAACATTGAAGCACTGGGCATACTTTGATATACCGCCGTTTCCGGGAGTACAGTATATCTTGTCAACCTTTGGACTTTCAGCCAGTTTCATAATGATGGCGTGTTCACGGCCGCCTCCGCCTACTACTAATACATTTTTCATTGTGTTTTCCTCCAAAAAAGATTTTGATTATTTAAGCTCTATAGCTTCGATAAGATCATTGACCTTATCGTTGAAATCATCATAGCTTTCCTTACTTTAGATCCGCTCCGAACATCTTGATCACGAATGAAGCGCCGCCGAGAGCAGCCATGCCGTAGCATTCAAACATATGCTTTACGTAGCGCTTTTTCATATCAAGAAGATCGAGAGTTTTGCTGAAATTTGAGAAGAAATCGCTGAAGGTGCCCTTAGTGAAGCCGAATTCTTCCTTGATATATGTATCGGTTATCTTGTCCACTTCCTCGCTGGATACATTGACGCTTCCACCGTAGTCATACATTTCCTGACGGAGATCCGCTTCGTATTTCTGGAAGGCATCTGAAAGCTCCCAGCACCATACTATCTTTTCTGCAAGGTATATGGTGAATATTATTACGCATACAGTAATGACACCTATTATCACAGGCGAAAGGTCATCGTCCTTTGTGAAGAACCAGCAGCCGGCTAATGCGCCAAGGGCGAGTACCATTCCGCAGACACTTGCGATGAAGCCGACTCTTCCTATGAGGATCCACAGCAGGAAACCGGGGATACAGCCTATACAGGCTCCGATTACGCCCTTAATGATATTGAGTACGATAGACTCTTCCTTTTCCGGCTTGACTTCAAATGCTTTTGCGGATCTCAGAATATCTTTGGAATTGAAGCTGGCTTCCTTTGCCGGAGCCTCATATCCTGCGGTATAATCCGGCTTTTTTCTTGGAATCACCGTTGACTGTCCTTCGGTATCGATTCTTTGGCCGTTGTTCATATCTTCATTCATAGGTCAGTCCTCCTGTCATTTAAAGCTGAAGCTGTCGAGCACGGGCTGAATATCCTTTTTGAACTGCTCAGTAAGCGGTTGTGCAGAAGTTATAGATATCCAGTATGTAGTGCCGCCGGTTTCAAAGTGGTAAGATTCAGAGTCCACCTTTGTTCCTGATAAGGAGATGACTTGCTTTATATGTAAAGCGTCATAGCCCAGGAACTGGCAGTTATCTCTTGTGCGGTCGGAGGAGTTCTCATTTTTCTCCCACTGACCGAAGAGGGTATCAGAAGCCTCAGTCGGTGTCATGCCATCCATTACAGTAAGCTCAAGGCGGCAGATATACTCGTCAGTGGTATTGGTGAGATTATAGCCGATATACACGTTTTCATCGTCTGTTGCGTCTCTTATGAAGAGATCTTCCGGAACCGTCAGCGAGAAGCGTGCATTGTCCACGTTTTCAGGCTCAGTCTTCAACGGTGTTCCGAGGTATTCAACAGAGCTGATGACAGTATCGAATTCTGAAGCATAGTCTGCAAGAGTGCCCTTTGGTGCGACTGCATTCACACAGATAAGATCGCCGTTTCCGTACTGGAAGAGATCCATGCGGTAGTCCATATCCTTACCGGTGGTGCTGTCTGTAGCGGTTATCTTGTAGGCAGGGGTGCCGTTTAAGGAGTATGAGCTTGCTGCAATATCAGTAAAGCCTGCACTTTCATGGTCAACGAGTATTCCTTCTCCGAAGCCTGTTGCAGTCTGGTGCATATTGGAAACGCTTGACAATCCTATAAGGGAATCCGGATCGTCGCCAAGCTGGAAGGTATATTCGTACATTGTGTTTTCGTCTCTCTGCTTCATTCCTTCAGGAACGGAGAATTTGAAATTACCGTCGCTGAGGGTATAGCTTTCGCCGAGAGCCAGAAGCTCAGCAGTAGCAGCTTCCGGAGCGGTGCTCGTTTCGGAGGAAGTCTCAGAGGAGCTTTTCTTGCTGCTGCAGCTCCATACGGACATTGAAAGTCCGGCAACGAGTGCGAATACAATTATTTTTCTATCCATTTTTTTCTCCATATATCATATTTTTTCTGTTTATCCGGCAGTCCTGCTGCCATTTTCATATTGATTATACACAAGGCCATGACCAGCAGGCAGACCGCCTGTTCTATGGAGATGATCCTGTGAAGATGTGATTCTCTCAGAAATTCAAGAGAGAATTTTGCTGCGGCGGACAGTATTATTACCTTCCGCACTGAATTTATGTCATGCTTTTTCAGCATTATTATTCCTGCGATGAAAATAGAAAGGAATACAGCGGCTTCCACAAGCTGTACCGGAAAGACGTTTATATCTCCGGTGTGACTGCCTGAGTATTTCACGCTGAGAAACCCGTTATAGCTTATGCCGTGACAGCAGCCGGCAGTAAAGCAGCCTATCTTTGCTGTGCCGTACATAAGCGGAAGTGCAAATGTGCAGTTCTGGAGCATTACCCTGAGATCGCCAGGGCGGTGGTCGATAAGTGATGCCATGAATACTGCGGCGTATGCTCCGGCAGCAGCTCCTGTTGAGGCTATCCCGAGGTGTTTTCCTCCTGATGTTATGAATGTGAACAGCAGGGCGCAGACAATACTCATGGGAAATATCATCGTTGAAAGCAGCAGAGACTTTTTCAGAGCAATACCGCGCTTGCTACACAGCCGGAAAATAACTCCCATACCCGCAAGAATGGCAGAAAGTATGAACATCATGTAGAATGGGAGTATCTGATCGTCAGTATCTATATGTATGGTCATGTGTTTTACTCCCAGAAATAGGTGTATTGTGCTCCCATTTCGCCTATGCGCTCACAGGTATCACAGGCTTTATCTTCAGATTCGTCACATTCTTCTAACTGTCTGTTGATCTCGTGGTTTACATAAAGTACAAATAATATAGGGATTATAATGATAATTGCTATAAGAGCTTTTGCTGCTGCCCTGTTGTCACGTATAGCACTTATCCATAAACCTAAAAAACTTGCAGCCATAATAATTAAACTGATCTTATAGCTATAGAAGAAGAGGATTAATCCGATAACGAATGGTAATATTAAAACTAATGTAATACAAATATCTTTTTCTTCGTCACGCTTGACTATGTTCTGATCTTGAGATGCATTCGGCGGAGGAAATATCAATACATCATTACCGCCTGAGTTCATATAATAATTGACCTCATAGTAAGCCATGAAATGACACCACCGACCGTCTAAAAGCTGTATAAAGCTATATTCTTTGAGCCTTTCTGCGTCAACATCCTCAGGAGCGATTATTGCAAGTTTGCCGTCGATCAGTTCACATTTGCAGTCCTGAATTCCAAAATATATTATTTTCATGGTAATCTCCCTATATTATATTTATGAACTGGCTCCCCATATTGCCTACGTCTCCAGCGAAATCACAGGCTTGCTCTCCGCATGATGCAATAGCCGATGCGGCAAGATACATAAATATTATAAATCCAATTATCAATATCAAGGCAAGAACACCAAGTATATAAATGATTGTTTTGGCCAGTTTATTATTACGAAAAATAATGCGTGAAAGCAGCAGGCCTAAAGTGCCGACGGTAGTAAGTATAAGAGGCGTAGCTACATTCTCGGCTGTGAACAGAGACAGTATCCCGAATACCAGTGCAAAGACTGATAGCATTACAATAATATATGCAGCAGGAGCATTACGCTCAGGAGTTTCTGTATGTTCAAGACTGAATACAAGCATATCGTCATTTTGATGATTTAGCATATGCAGCTTTTCATCATCTGTTATATAATGACACCAGCGACCGTCAATAAGCTGCACAAAATCATACTTTTTCAGCAGCTCTTCATCAGTTCCCTCAGGAGCAATTATGACATGACTGCCGCCGATTGATTCATATTCGCAGTCATGTACCTCATAGTATTTTACTTTCATGGTGATTCCCCCCATATAAGCTTTATGTACTGGCTGCCTGCCCATTCGTCTGCGTTTTCACAGTCACATTCGCTCCAGAACTCTTTTCTTCTTTTTTCACTTTCCCTTCTTTCTTTTTCAAGTCTGACATCTATTAGATGAGTTATTAGCAGAATTATAAGGATATTTATAATTAGAAGAACTGATATAATAATAACTGAATGGACTCTTGCGTCATGTATTTCCTGTTTTGAAATACGCTTGTAGGTTTCTTCGGTATTGTGAAATATCAATATTTCCTTGCCTTTGTTATTCTTCATATACAGCGTTTCATCCGCTGTCATAAAATGAACCCAGTGTCCGTCAAGAAGCTGTACAAAATCGTAATATTTCAGCAGCTTTTTATCAGTTCCCTCAGGAGCAATTATGGCATGCCTGCCGGTAACAAGCTTATACTCGCAGTCAAATACTTCATAGTACATTATTCTCATGGTTATCCCCTATCATTGATACTGTATCAGTGACGGCCATTATTTCCGTCACTGTACAGCAAAAGTTACATTAAAATTCCGTAGTTGAAAGCATAGCAAGTACTTCGTTAATAGTGATCGGTGTCAGCGTGAAGACCACAGCTTTCAGTTTATCAGTGATGGAAGAGGCGGATACCTGTGAATGCCATAGCGATATTGTACTTGTTGCAGGTCTCGATAACGTTGTCGTCACGGATAGATCCGCCGGGCTCAGCAATGTAAGCAACGCCTGACTTCTTAGCTCTTTCGATGTTGTCGCCGAACGGGAAGAATGCGTCAGAGCCGAGGCATACGTCTGTATTCTTAGCCAGCCATGCCTTCTTCTCTTCAACAGTGAATACCTCAGGCTTAACCTTGAATATTCTCTGCCACTCGCCCTCACGGAGAACGTCCTCGTACTCATCGCCGATGTATACATCGATAGCGTTGTCACGGTCAGCTCTGCGGATATCATCAACGAACTGGAGTCCCATTACCTTAGGAGACTGTCTGAGCCACCAGTTGTCAGCCTTCTGTCCAGCAAGGCGTGTGCAGTGGATACGGGACTGCTGTCCTGCACCGATGCCGATAGCCTGTCCGTCCTTTACGTAGCATACAGAGTTGGACTGTGTGTACTTGAGAGTGATGAGTGAGATAAGGAGATCGTCCTTCTTGTCATCAGGGATGTTCTTATTGTCGGTAACGATATTTGAAAGGAGCTCACGGTTGATATCCAGCTCATTGCGTCCCTGCTCGAAGGAAACACCATATACCTGCTTTGTCTCGATAGGAGCAGGCTTGTAGTTCTCATCGATCTTGAGGATGCAGTAAGTGCCCTTTCTCTTGGACTTGAGTATCTCAAGAGCCTCAGGATCGTAGTCAGGAGCGATAACGCCGTCGCTGACCTCACGCTGGATCATCTTAGCTGTACATACGTCTACCTTGTCGGAGAGAGCAATGAAATCGCCGTAAGAGGACATTCTGTCAGCGCCTCTTGCTCTTGCGTAAGCACTTGCAAGGGGAGAGAGCTCGCCCAGATCGTCAACCCAGTATATCTTCTTCAGGTCGTCAGAAAGCGGGCGGCCGATAGCTGCTCCGGCAGGGGAAACGTGCTTGAAGGATGTTGCAGCGCATACGCCTGTAGCAGCCTTGAGCTCCTTAACGAGCTGCCAGCCGTTGAGGGCGTCAAGAAGATTGATATAGCCGGGGCGTCCGCAGAGTACCTCGATAGGGAGCTCGCTGCCGTCAGCCATATAAACTCTTGAAGGCTTCTGATTTGGGTTGCATCCATACTTTAACTGCATTTCATTTGACATAATAATGTCCTCCTTATATTTAAAAAAGATTTGTTAACTGTGAATCATATGTATTTGCGGAATTATCAGCATTACTGCCGATAGATCAATGGAATATCATTTCCACACAAACGGTCAGAATAGCAGTACAGCTGCTCCAAATGATGTGTCTGCGGCACAGCCGGGACATTTCATAGCAGGCATATCGCACCTCTGTTTTGTGATCGTGGAATTTATTGTTTATTTACGTAAATACCATTACTCCGCTTTCATTATAACAATCATCAAGATCAACGGTATCACATGGAATTACCTTCCAGTCGCCGTCTTTAAGCTTTACTATTGCAATTTTTTGGGTGTTTGTTTCTCTGTCCCCGTCGGCCTTTTTAGCCCGATACTTTATCTTGTAAAAACAGCCTTTAGTTACCTGGCGATCATCAATGTTTACGGTTTTAAACAAGTAATACTCTGCACCTACGAGCTTCCTTACATCGAGATCATTGCCCTTTTCGATTTTTTTGATCTCTACACTGGTAGCGTCATCAAACTCTTTTTTTATATTATCATTGAAAGAGTCGACCATATCATCCCATTTATCTTTATCTTTTAGTTCCTGGATCTGATCGTCGAGCATTGAATATGTGTAATATGTTTCTCCTCCGGTTGGAGATAAAGAAGCTTCAGCCCATTCTTCAACCATCTTTTCAGGATCGATCCTTTTTTTATCTGAATTGTCTTTATCCTTGCATCCTGCGGAAGCAGTAAGCATCATCAGACAGGCTATTCCAACAGTTATTGATTCCTTAGCGCTTTTCAAACTATGTCTTATCATAATGTCAAAACGTTCTCATTTAGTGATATGATTGTATTTTTTAATGCATTATTGCTGAATATCCTCATAGTCATACAGCTCATACCAGTTGCATGAATCGTTGACTATGCTTTCAAGCTTTATAATACGCCCGGACTGATCGTAGGTACGCCTGAGCTGTGCAGAGGTCTGAACAGCGCCGTCGGCGGTATAGTCAGTCTCAGTCTCAAGTGTTACAAGACCGTTTTCGTTGTATTCATAGGTGAATATCTGCTTTGGCACAGAGCTGTTTTCGATGAGTTTTTCATCGGTAAGCACTCTTCCCTCGCTGTCATAGGTGTAGGTATCAGTGGCTTTGAGGGATTCGTCGGTGTAGTATTCATATCTGACAGCCGGCTTGCCGTTATTGCCGTATTCGTACTTATAGCTGGAAAGCAGGTCTTCCTTTCCGCCGGCGTTAGTCTGGATACTTTTTACCAGGTCGCCATGTTCGTTATATTCGTTGGTGACTGTATTTTTCAGTGCTCCCGAATCAACGTCATATATCTCCGTTTTCACGGGATCGCCGTTTTCGTTGTAGGTGAACAGCGTTCTTGTGGAAATATAGCTGTAATCGCAGACCTCATTTTTCGAGCCGTCCTCGTTATATACGTATGAGTAGCTTCTTGTGACGGTCTCAATGCCGGTATTGATATCCACTTCCGAGCAGCGTACTATATTGTCGTGATCGTCATAGGTCTCCGCATTTTTATAGAGAAAATGGGTGCTGTCGAATCTGCGGACTGATCTGCGGTATGAAGCGGATTCGGGAAGGTCATAATTGAACTCTGCTCTCTGGGGAGGGCCAAGACTGGCCGGCTGAGAGGAGGTATTTCCGCCGCCTGAAGAGCAGCCTGTAAGGAGAGCTGCCGTAAGTATCAGGACTTTAAGATGTATTTTCGTGACTGTTCACCTCGTTTATTCATTTAAAGCTACTCCGACAAGGCCGCCGAAACAGAATATAAGAAATGTCACAAAAAACAGCAATATACCTGTCAGTATCCTATGGCGTTTACGGTAATCGTCGGCAATGCATTTCTGAGGCAGCGGACGTTTAGCAGCCAGAATGATAGGTACTATTACAGCAGCGATCATGCTTAAGACCATGAAAAGAAGACCTGGGATCGAGTCCTCGTCGTCAGACATAAGGTACATAGCGATAAAGATCGTACAGAATACGATGCTTATAAGCAGGCAGCATAAGCCGAGCCACAGGCTGTCGGCGTGCTGCAGTTCTTCCTTTGCCTTACGTTTTTCATCAAGGATATGATGCTGGAGATTGATCTCAGCAATCTTTGTTTCATCAACAATATGTATGCTGCGGTGTCCGTCATCGAAGTGAAGCTGTGTACCGCAGTAAGAACAGAAGCGGAGCTCATGCTTGTTGTCGGAAATTATATCTGCTCCGCAGCTTGGGCATTTCAGTGGTATTATTTCCATATGTCTTCCCGCTTATATTACTTGTTCTTGTTGATGATGCGTGTCTCAGTCTTGCCTGTACCAAGCTCAACGTAGCGAACGAAGAGGGATACCTTGTTATCCTCATTGAGATTGTTCCAGAGCATATCTGTGAACTGGTCGATATTTCCGCTTATGCCCACAAGCTTAGGCTCACCCTCGAAGCTTGGGAGCGGGTTGCCGTCACCCATGTAAGTGTGGATGAATCTTCCCTCGCCGGCGATAGGATTGCTGAATGAGAAAGTGTATCTCTGGCAGGAATCCGGATTGCCGTTAGCGCTCTTGAGTATTGACATAGCGTAGTTGAAGCCCTTGTCCTCGAAGTGGAGGATACCGGAGATACGGGGAGTATAGTTAGGAGCATCGTCCTCGAACTCTCTTGTGCGGAGGGACTGCTCAAATGTCTGCTGTTTATCCATGAGCTCGTAGATAGTATCAGTCTGGTCGCCGTTTGTAACGATGAGCTTATTGCCGAGCACTCTTACAGGAGCGTAGATGATGAGGTGGGGATCTTCAAGCTTTGAGGGATCGAAAGCCTGTGTACGGATGCCCTCGCCGTCCTCAACGAAAACACGGTTGCGGCTGTTCACACTTCTGCCCATGATGAAATATGCAGTAACAGCATATTTTCCGCAGTCGGACTTGCCGATGATTATACCTCTTCCGGGGTATGCGTTTGAACTGAGTTCCTGTGCGATATCGAGCTTTTTCATGGTTGATTTCTCCTTTTGGGTTATTATTTGATAAATAATGTATATATCACATCGGCGGCTGTGAGTATCAGCACAGCGGCAGCGATGAGATCCAGCGTTTTACGTGAAGGTCTTGAAAGCAGCTTATCGAACAGCGGCTGTACGATATACATGAATGCTGTTCCGCCAAGACCGAAGCGGACGGATGTGGAAAGAGCTATCCTTGCCTGGAAATTGTATTTGTAGTTTGCATAGGTCTGCCAGGGCCATTCGCCGGTGGCAGCTTCCAGTATGTAGCTTGCTATCAGCTCTATCAGAGTGGCTATCGCCATGCACCCGGCGAATATCAGGAAGGGCTTTGCGATATTCAGCCATTTCACATCCTTCTTCCTCATAAGCCGTCCGAAGCACAGCAGGAAGATTATCGCTCCCACGCCGTATACCGGACAGTAAGGGCCGAACAGCACTCCTCGGTTTGAAAATCCCCAGCGGTATACTACCACCTCAAGGAATACCTCGTAGCACCAGCCCAGAACGGCATACATCCAGAAGCAGAGGAAGAGCTTCTGAACGGTTTGTTTTTCTCTTATTTCCTTTATATCCATAGCCATAAGATCTTTCAGGTGCGGACAGCATAATTGGAGCTGTCGTCCTGAGGAAATTCATCCCAGGGTGAGTTATCTGCGAATGTGCCGAGATACAACAGCTTTCCGCCGAGGACTACGATCTCCAGTCCTTTTTCCGGCTCCCACTGACATTCCAGCTCGGCCTGCCAGCCTATCTGACCGTCCTGCGGCTCTCTTACCGAGAGCACAGAGGGGCGGAGACATTGCAGCAGTCTTGACTTATCCATACCGGGGGTGAACTCAACAGCCATAGCTTTTTCGATCTCATCCCGCTTGTCTATCTCAGCCCAGAGGTTGAGGGAATCTGCACAGTGCAGGTACAGTGCGTCATATATACTGTCCAGAAGTTCCTGAGACGGGGAGTTGAAGTCTCTTATGCACTCCTCTGCATAGGGGATATCAGCACCGCTGTA
>JAAYBK010000346.1 GCA_012718885.1 Ruminococcus sp.
GGAGGAAAGTGCAAGGACTGTTATCAACGATATTCAAAGTGCACTGGACGGTCTGAACGCCGATGTTCAGCACATCGGCAGCACATCTGTAAAGTCCGTAAAAGCCAAGCCGATAATAGATATTGCCGTTGCTGTCAATGATCTTGATGAGGTCATCGCCCGCAATGAAAAGCTTGCGGAGCGCGGTATAATTTTTCGTTTCGATGAGCGTCCCGAACACCTGCTTTATGTCAAGGGCGATTTTGAAAAAGACACAAGAACTCACCATATCCACGTTATTCCCAAAGGCTCGGAGGAGTGGAAGAATTACCTGTGCTTCCGCGACTATCTGAACGAAAACCTCAGTATCGCAAAGGAATATGAAGCGCTGAAACTGGAGCTGTGTAAGAAATACGGCAATGACAGAAACGCCTACACCGACGCAAAAGAAAACTTTATCCGCAGAGTCACCGCCGATGCTCGGAAAATATATGCAGACAGATATTGAGCAATTAAGCCTGACACCAAAAGCCGCAAAATACCAGTGCCCTGCCTAATGGCAAGGCATTGGTGAGGCTTGATTATAAGAGGAAAGCGGTGATACAATGAAATATGTCAAAATCACAGATCGTGAAAAACGCAAAAAATACTTAACACATCTCGGCGCTGAAAAAAGCGGAAGGAACTGCGGTCTTTTCGGTATCCTTTATACCGATGAGCTGACGATTTATATTCTGAATACTCCCGGACCACACTGGTCAGCCTGTATGGTCACAGATTACAATAACCACAGATACTGTCTATGGGGCGCGCAAGTTGACTCTCCTTGTGTGTGGAAAATTTACAAGGTTGATTCTGCATCTGCGGATTCTGACGAAATCAGAAAAATGATACAGCTTGTTCTGGATTCAGCGCGGTATATCAGAGTGTATGACGGCGCAGAATTGAAAATGATAAGCAAGAGTTATGATATATTGATTATTCAAGATATAACTGAAACTATTGACGGAGTGCACCTGTACTGATTGTCTAAATAAAACACTTGTTGTGAAAGATGTACCTGACACCAAAAGCCACAAAATATCAGGACATTACTTACTTGCGATGTTATAATGAAATTACACTAAAGGAGGGAAAACAATGAACTTAGCCACAGGTATTCAGAAAGCTATCGACTACATCGAAGCGCACATCACCGACGAGCTTGATATGGCGGAGGTCGCAAAACAGGCGGCTTGCTCGCCCTACTATTTCCAGAAGATTTTCGGTATACTGTGCGGTATCACCGTAGGCGAATACATCCGTAACAGGCGGCTCACACTTGCCGGCAGTGAGCTGATGAAAACGGACGCAAAAGTCATCGACACGGCGCTGAAATACGGCTATGAGTCACCCGAGAGCTTCACAAGAGCGTTCACTCGCTTCCACGGCGTAACGCCTACTGAGGCAAAGCGTGAGGGCGGCAGGCTTCGTTCATTTTCCCGTTTCAAGGTGCAGATCATTTTGAAAGGCGGTAATTCCATGAATTATAACATCGTTAAAAAGGAAGCATTCACAGTGCTTGAAAAGGTGGAGCAGCACACAGTTGTTGGGGAGCAGAACAAGAATACTATCCCAGAATTCTGGGGCAGAGCCAAGTCCGACGGCACTATCACTACCCTGCTTGAACACGCATCGGACAGCACTTTTATCTACGGCACCTGCTACGGCAACGGTCACTCCAATGCCGAGACCTTCGACTACGGTATCGCTGTGGAGTGTGCTCCCGATACAGTCGCTCCCAAGGGCTTCCGTGTGAACACTATCCCTGCAAGAACGTGGGTAGTTGCCGAGTGTACAGGTCCAATGCCCGAGGCTATACAGCAGCTCTGGCACGAGCTCTGTGCGGAGTTCTTCCCCACATCGGACTACACTCCCACCTACGAAATGGACATCGAGGCTTACCCCGATGGAGATATGCTGTCTCCCGACTACAAGAGCCAGATATGGATACCTGTTGTGAGTGAGTAAAACGCACATACAGTTTTGCCCCTGAACGTTTCAATTAACGCTCAGGGGCATTGTGTTTGTTTATGCTGCGGAGATAAA
>JAAYBK010000347.1 GCA_012718885.1 Ruminococcus sp.
TACCCTCTCGGATTCTGCGGTGCCCCGAAGTTCAACGACGGCGGCGAAGTGGTCTACCGTCTGGACAAGGTCCTGGACTGGATCCCCCACTTCAAGGAAATGAATGTGGACGCTGTATACTTCGGCCCTGTATTTGAATCCGTGGAGCATGGCTACGATACCACCGACTACAAAATGATTGACCGCAGACTGGGCGATAATAATTCCTTCCGCCATATCTGCGACGAGCTCCATGCCAACGGCATAAGAGTTATTCTGGACGGCGTTTTCAACCATGTAGGAAGAAAGTTCCCGCAGTTCGTTGATATACAGGAAAAAGGCCAGGCAAGCGGCTACTGCGGCTGGTTCCAGAACCTGAACTTCGGCGGTCCCTCACCCTGCGGCGATCCGTTCTGGTATGAGGGCTGGAACGGCCACTATAACCTGGTGAAGCTCAATCTGCGAAACGTAGGTGTATGCGATCACCTCATCGATGCCATAAACTACTGGATCGAAGAATTCAAGATCGACGGCATACGCTTCGATGCTGCGGACTGCATAGACTTCGACTTCTTCAAGCGCATAAGAAGCTTCTGCAAGGGCAAGCGCCCGGACTTCTGGCTCATGGGAGAGATAATCCACGGCGACTACAACCGCTGGGCAAATCCGGAGATGCTGGACAGCGTTACGAACTATGAGTGCTACAAGGGACTCTACTCCTCCCACAATGACAAGAATTACTTTGAGATAGACTATTCCATAAACCGCCAGTCCGGTGCGAATGGCGGTATATACAGGAATATCAACCTTTACAACTTCGTTGACAACCATGATGTGAACCGCCTTGCAAGCACTGTCAACAACCAGGCTTACCTGCCGCTGATATACACTCTCATGTATGCAATGCCCGGTATACCCTCCATTTACTACGGAAGCGAGTACGGTATCCAGGGACGTAAGGAGAACAATTCCGATGACAATCTCCGCCCCTGTCTTTTCCTGCCGGACATGGAACGTGAAAACACCGCTCTGTACAGGCATATCGTAAAGCTGGGACGCATCTATCGTTCTTACCCTGCCCTCCGCACTGGCACCTATGAGAGGATAATGATAACCAATCAGCAGCTCCTCTTCAAGAAGATACTGGGTGACCAGACCGTTTATGTTGCCCTGAATCTGGCTGACTACGAGTTCGACCTGAACTTCGGAACACATCTCCCGGCACTTGTTGACGTTATCGCTTCAAAGCAGATACAGGTCGGAGGCGGCAATGCATATGTGAAAATGCCTCCGTATTCAGCAATGATAATCGTATCTGATGACATTGTGAACAATGAGCCTGAGGATGAAGCGCCTGCCACTGAAAAGGCTGAGGAGAGCGAGACAGAGCTGGTCATCGGCGCAAAATACCGTCACTTCAAGGGCGGAGAATATGAGCTCATGGCAGTTGCACGACACAGCGAGAACAATGAAGAGCTGGTTATATACAAGTCACTGAAGGATGGTCAGGTCTGGGCAAGGCCAAAGACCATGTTCACGGGAAAAGCCGGCGATGTAATGAGATTCACGAAGATAAGCTGATAATACTGACGAAAACTGAATAAAAAAGGAACATCCGTCAATAATAGGTACATAACCGGTATTGACGGATGTTTTTTCGTCTTCCGTGCGAAAGAGGTGAAGGACATGGGAAAGAAGCACAAGAAAGATCAGGAGGCAACAACAGAGGTAAAGGAAAAGCCGGCAGCAAATTCATAACTAAGAACGCCGAAGGCGGCAAAATGGGAGTCCAGAGGGTCTGTGATCCTCTGGCAGGAAGGTGTGCGAGGAGGGACAGCGTCCCTCCTGAGAAGCAGTGAAGCAAGCGAAGCAATGCGAAACGGACGCCTTTAAGTTGTACGCCTCGGTTTGCCCGACAAGAGAACTGCCAATAATAAAAGGGAGGATAAATGTACTTTATCCTCCCTTTTCTGGATATATAAGTTATTGCGCCGATCAGGCCGTGGCGTGCAATTATGGGATAGCCATTTTTTCTGCCTTCGGCGTTATAGTTTACAGCTTTATCAGGCCGCTCTTTATCATTTCCTGAGCCGCAAGCATTACTCCAAGCTTTCCGCTGGTGTAGGTTATTCCTCCCTGCATCCATACTGCAAACGGCTCTCTTATCGGCGCATCTGCTGAAAGCTCTATGGAAGCTCCGTTTGTAAAGGCTCCTGCCGCCATTATTACCTGGCTCGAATAGCCCGGCATATCCCATGCCTCAGGAGTTACGAATGAATCCACCGGCGCTCCCTTCTGAATCCCACGGCAGAAGGCTGTAAGATGCTCCTCATCCCCCAGCTTTACTGCTGTTATTATATCTCCTCTCGGATCATCCTTCCTCGGTGAGCACTCAAATCCGAGCATGGTGAAAAGCTCGCTGGCAAATGCTGATGTCTTTATCGCACTGGACACTACATCCGGCGCAAAGAAAAGTCCAAGCAGTATCTCCCTGTTCATGCCAAGGGTACAGCCAACCTCCTTGCCCATGCCGACACAGGTTAGACGGTACGAGCAAAGCTCCACAAGGTCTGCTCTTCCGGCTATATATCCACCTGTACGTGCAATTCCGCCACCGGCATTCTTTATGAGGGAGCCTATCATTATATCCGCTCCCACAGCCGAGGGCTCTCTCTCCTCAACGAACTCGCCGTAGCAGTTATCGACCATTACGACAATGTCGGGATTGCCCTTCTTTGCGGCCTCAGCCATTTTTCCGATGTCGTCAACAGTGAATGCGCCTCTGAGGGAGTAGCCTCTGGAACGCTGTATATATGCGATCTTTGCGCCCTTTACTGCCTCTGTTATCTCGCTGAGTTTCGGAGTGCCGTCCTCGTTCAGATCCACCTGTGCATACTCAACGCCGTAATCCATAAGTGAACCGTTGCCCTTATTTCCGCTGATGCCAATGACCTCCTCAAGGGTATCGTATGGCTTTCCGGTTATGGATACCATTTTGTCCCCTGCCCTGAGAACACCGAACAGAGCCACAGACAGGGCGTGTGTGCCGGAAACGAAATTGAATCGCACCAGTGCGTCCTCAGTGCCGAGAGCCTGAGCGAATACCTTATCTATTACGTCACGGCCCATATCTCCGTAACCGTAGCCTGTAGATCCGTAGAAGCAGGGCTCGCTGACCTTGTTGTCAGAAAACGCCTTCAGCACCTTTGCGCCGTTGTATTCAGCCACTGCTGAGATGCGCTCGAAGGCCGCTTCACAGTTTTCCTCAGCCTGCTTGGCAAGCTTCATAAGCTCCGGTGAAAAATCGTATAACTCGTTTATCTTACTGTTCATCTTCCAGTTTTCCTTTCGCAATGCTGTCCTTTTCGACATCTATTCTTTCCAGAACTATCTCCCGTCCTGCGATCCTGAAGCCTATCTCCTCATAAAAGCTGACACGGACATCCAGTGCAAGGAGGTATGCCCTCTTTCCAAGTCCGTTGAAGAACTTGGCCAGCCATTTCAGGAACTCCCTTGCGTAGCCGCGCCCACGGGCAGCCTTATTCGTAGCCACCTGTGCGATAAGAACAGTGTTGCCGATATCAAATGCAACGGAGGCTGTCGTGCTGTCCCTGTAGGTGAATACCCTGCTGATGCCGTGACGGCAGCGGTGTGAGGTATCTGTATACCACAGTGAAAAGTCCGATATATTCGGGAATCCCTCGTTCAGTATCTTGTATACCTCTGTGAGCTTCGGATCGAAGTCGACGAACTCCTCTATGGATTCAAGCGGAGTATCATCCGGTATGAGCTCAAATATAGTGCGGTTCAGCACCTGATACTGCTCAGGTCTGCTTATGCCCTCGATTATCTTCATGTCGCCCTCTATACGGAAGGGCTGGTTCATGCTGATAAACAGGTCAAGCTCCTCGGTAGGACGGTAGTCTCCATCGCCGCATATTATGAGTGTGGAGTTTATGATGAACATATACCCCGTGCCGCATTCGTCAGTTATCTTATAGAATCGGCAGAACTCATAGTTAGGGCCGTAGGCTCTCATATACGACAGCATTTTCTTTCCGAGAAGGCTCTGATTGAGCAGCTTGCTGTCCAGCTCGTGCTCATGTTCGATAAGTTTTATCATATCTCTGTTATCCTCTTTGCCAGCTTTCTTACAAGCCTGAGTGAATCCTCAAGGTCTGTCATATCTATAACGCAGGACGGAGAGTGAAGGTATCTGCACGGCACTGAAACGGCAATAGTGCGGACTCCCTTTCCGCTGACATGGATAGCTCCTGCGTCATTTCCGCCTGCAACCATGGTCTTTGTCTGGCAGGGTATGCCCTCCTCGGCAGAGATGCTGAACGCCAGCCTGTACAGTTCCTTGTCATACATCGTGCTTCTGTCCATGAAGGACACCACCGGCCCCTTTCCCAGCTCGCAGACACGCTTTGCACCGGAAGCTCCGTCAATATCTGCGGCAGTTGTAGCTTCAAGGACTATGGCATAGTCCGGAGCAACAGCAAATGCAGAGGCAGTCGAGCCACGGAGCCCTATCTCCTCCTGAACATTGAACACAAAATACGTGTCGTATTCCAGCTCCTCTTGGAGCATTTTTATCATCATCGCACAGCCTGCACGATCGTCAATAGCCTTTGACTTCACCTTTCTTTCGCCCAACTCAGTGAACTCGGAAACGAAGTAAGCATTGTCGCCAAGGGATACGGTCTTTTCTGCCTCATCCTGGTCAGCAGCACCGATATCGATGTAGAGGCTGTCTGTTTTAGGAGCTTTTTCCCTCTGCTCCTTTGACAGGTTATGCACGGCTGTGGTGCCAACTACGCCGAAAATTGTCTCGCCGGTGATACTGCTCTTCACCATGACCTGACGGCCGATGATGACTGACGGATCAATGCCGCCTACAGTACCGAAGCTGAGTGTCCCGTCTGAGCGGATATAGGTGACGATGAAGCCCACCTCATCCATATGAGCGCATATCATCAGCTTCTTCTCCGGAGTCTTCCTGCCCTTTTTGAAGCAGATTATACTTCCAAGATTGTCCACTCTGTATTCGCAGACATCCTTTATCTTTTCGATTATACTCTCTCTTACGTCAGCCTCATCCCCTGAAACACCGTTGATAAGGCAGAGCTCCTTCAGTAATCCCTTCATTATCAGCCCTCCTTTATGTACTCGGCGATGAGCTTCGCTGTCAGCTCAACGTCTGCGGTGTCTATCACTTCAACCGGAGTATGCATATTCCTCAGCGGTATGGACACTGTGCAGGTCTTAGCGCCGCAGAGGTTGACGGAATAGCGGTCTGCGTTAGTGGAGGTCATTCCGCTCATGACCTCGATCTGATATGGGATGTCAGAGGACTTTGCAGCGGATATAAGGCTGTCGGATATCTCTCTTGAAAGCGAGGGAGATATACCTATCATCGGACCCTTGCCAAGATATCCGCAGTTTTCAGCGTTCTCGCCGTTTGCATAGGCAAAGCTTACGTCAACTGCAATGGCAATATCCGGATCTATCTCAAAGGCACCTATCTTTGCGCCACGCTCTCCAAGCTCCTCCTGAGTGGAGAATATGACCGTCACATTGAAGGCAGTCTCCTGTCCTTTCAGCATATCCAGTGTACGGAGTATAGCTGCAACGCCGCAGCGGTCATCCAGTGCGCCGCCGGTAATGCGGCTACCCATAAGGTCACGGCACTTCACATCGAAGGTGATGCTGTCTCCGGCAGAGACCAGCTTTTCCAGCTTCTCCTTTGACATACCTGCATCAACAGCAGCATTGTCAAAGGTCAGTACCTCGCTGTCACCGCTTGAGAGGTGCGGCGGAACGGAGCATATAACGCCCTTTATATCACGGCTGCCGTGTATCACAACAGGCTGAGCCGGAAGGAGCCTGCGGTCGATGCCGCCGATATTACCCATTCTTATGAAGCCTTCGTCGGTGATATATGTAACAATCATGCCGATCTGGTCGATGTGAGCGTCAAGCACCAGAGAGGGCTTTCCCTCTGAAAACTGACCGAAACGGCCGATAACGTTCCCGTTCTTTATCTCAGCTCCGGGGCAGTGCTCCCTGAGCAGGCCAAGCGCCAGCTCTGCGGCCGGATCTTCGCTTCCGGAAGGACCGGCGGTCTCGGCAAGTACCTTTATAGTTTCCTTAAGATCCATAGAATCGTTCCTTTCAAAATACACTATTTTTAATTATAGCATTATTTCCGCCCTAAGTCAAGACAGAGCAGGCCGTTGCCGGCTGATTGCCACCGGCGGTGAAGCATCTGAACAAAAAATGGTCATTGAACCGAAAATACGCTTTCTGCGGACTTGACCTGCGGTCAAATATATGGTATA
>JAAYBK010000031.1 GCA_012718885.1 Ruminococcus sp.
ACAGCTGTTCTGCGGAGGCTGTCGTCTGAATCGGTGAATTTGCCGCCGTCAACGCTCCACTTTACATCAGTAACGCTGTCGTATTTGCCGTCGATATCCAGCCAGAGCGAAACCGGTGCATCAACGGGAATTGTTCTTCCGCCTCTGATAACTGCATCTGCGCCCTGACGGAGGTCTGAGACTTCCGTTTCATCTGAATATATCGTAATATCATAGAGTACCGGTGAAGCGCCGTCCTCTGAGGCCTTCATCTCCACCTCTGTGCGGAGATATCTGCCCTTGAGGTCAAGCTCCTGGCCGTTTGTAACTCTTGTTCTTCCGGAGAAGTTCACGCCGTCATCGCTGGTGCTGAGGTAGATATCCATTGCGGAATCTCCGTAGTAGTCAGCATTCCACTTGACGTATGACCACGGACAGTTGTTTACGCCGCTGTCAAATACCTTGCTCTGCCACTTTCCGCTATCGCCGCTGCCGTCGTTGCCAACAATGATATCGTCAAGATATACAACGTCTCCGTTGCCGTCAGAATCATAGGATATGAGCTTTGTATCCCTTGTCACCTGAACATATCCCTTGTCAGAGATAAGTCCTGTTGTAAGGTCAAGTCCGATGTCGTCAACTGCGTCTATCTCAAATGCATTATAGTTCCATGAGAGAGTAACTGAGCCGTCATCGTTATATACTGTTGAATCCGGAGCCTTCTTGAGGGCGCCGTTCTTTATCCAGTCTGCATTTGTTACAGTAGTTGTGAATGTGATGTTTCTTGCTGCAAGATTATATACTGTATCAGCAATATTCAGCAGGAACTTTGTGATAGCATCTGCATCGGGACAGAGCTTATATGCGCCGTTGGTATTGATAGCCACATCCTGTACTGTAGATGTATCAGAGAAGTTAGAGGAGAAAGGATTGATCTCAAATGTGTATATCTTTGTACCATTCTGGCGGCATATCTCAGCCTGCTCCAGAGCTACCGCATCGTCGTTTCCGAAGTTTTCACCGTCTGCAAGAAGGAATATATACTTGTTGCGGTCAGCACTGTCCTCATCGAACATCTCATCATTTGCGATCTTGATTCCGTTACCATAATCACTTCCGCCGCCGAGAGTGTACTTATCGATAGCAGTGATAAGAGCTTCCTTATCATTTGTAAGAGGAGTATTGAGCCTGTCAAGAGACGTTATACCAAGCCGGTCATTCGGTCCCATGGACTCTATTATCTGAAGAGCTGCTGCCTTGATAGTAGGTCTGAATTCTGAAATACTTCCTGAGTTATCGATACAGAGGATAACATCATTTCCGTTTCCTGATAACAGCTTACCGTATCCCTCAAGTGAGAAATCCAGCGAAAGCTTATCTCCGCCGGCATTTATCGAAGACTTGTTCTGCTTTGAAGTAACATTGATGCCGCTTTCTTTGTTGTTGCCGAACTTCTTTTCCTTCGGAGCAAGAACATCCTTTGCAGGAGATATCTTCAGCTCATCTGCTGAACCGTCAGCAGAATCAAGACTGCCGGACTTAAAGTCATCAGTGGATGTATATGAAACTACAGGGCCGTCTGTTACTATCACCTTTATAGTATCAGAAGCGTGCTTGTTTCCAAGGTCTGCGCTGAGTGTTACATCATATTCGCCTGAAGCAGAAAAACTGAGTTCAGGAGAAAGAGTGCCGGCATTTTCAATAGTTACCTTATCAGCCTGAGATGCAGGAACGGTATATTCCAGATCAGCAGCCTCATTGGATACGCTTCCGCTGAGTGTGAGCTTTTCAAGCTTGTTGATGACAACCTTGTCCTGGGTATGAGCCTTACACTCAAGACCGAAGAAGTTCTTGTATGCAACGCTTACCGATGTACCGTTGATCTCGATACTGTCAGCATAGATGCCGCCGACAATGTCTATATTCTTGGCGTTGATGCTTATCTTTCCGTTCGGAGCGTAGATAATACCGGTAAAGCTCAGGTCGGCTGCGTCAATTGTGATATCGCCGTCCTCTGACATTATCATTGCCTGAGCAAGCTCGCTGTTGTCAGCAACGCTCATATCTATATCGCCCTTTGCGGAGAGCCTTCCGCTTCCTCTGAGGTCAGCATGGTCTATCTTCAGATCACCGCTCGTATATACAGAACTTGTTGTAAGATCGATGACTGAATCGAACAGTTCCTTGTTCTCTTCAAATTCAAAGTCGTATGCCTCAGCAGCATTTATGAGCTCGGTATAATCCGGGATCTCACACTCGGTATTCTGATCGCCGAGGGACTTCGCACCTGTAACTGTGAACTTATCGCTGCTGCCGGTGTAATCCGTCTCATCACCGGTATACATTCCGCCCTTGACAGAGACATTCTTCTCGTTCAGTCTTGCGCTGCTGCCTGCATAAAGCGCTATCTGAGCAGCTTCAAATTCGATATCCTGGACTGAATCGGCAAAAGTCTTGGAGAATACTGCCAGCGGCATATATGCAGCTGTTGTAGTGAGAGCCAGCGCAGAAGCTGCCGCTCTTTTAAGTATCTTATTCATCGTCCTCTGCCCTCCTCTTTCTGGTAGCTGCAAGAACTATCAATGCAGCAGCACCTGTTCCGGCAAAGGCCTTGGCGCCCTTATCTCCTGTCTTTGGAGAATCCTTCTTTGTCTCATTGCTGCCTGTTCCGGGCTTTTCACTGTAAAGACCGTACTTGGTTCCGCAGGTCATATCTGCTCCGGCCTTGAGAGTCTTGCTGTTCCAGGTAAGTGCAACAGCGTTGTCTGATATATCTCCGTCAGCCTTATATCCGAAGCGCTCATTGCTGAGATCCTTCCAGTCAGCTATATCGAACACATCCGGAGCTGTGCTGCCGTCAGAAGTGATGCCGTAAGCTGTAATAGTGCCTGCCTCATTCTTTATGCACCAGGTCTCAGGAAGGCTGTTTCCGGAGAAAGAAGTCTCCTTTGTGTACGCACTGCCGCCTACCTGTACCGCATCGCTCTCAGAATCAGCTATAGTCGGATCGATAACCGTGCGGACTGCGATACTGATGTCGCTGTCGGTCTTGTTCTCGGCGATATACTCTATACGGAGCATATCATAATTGGATGTATTACCGGTGGTGAAGGAAAGCTTCTGAGTTATCTCCACACCATCGAAATCCTGAACAGTGATAACTGCGCCATCGCTGTCTGTATAGGGCTTCTTTACAGTCTCGCCCTCGCTGAACAGCTTAACGCTGCCGTTGATATCCACCTGTGCAAATGAGGTACAGTACTGCGAATATGTAAGAGTCGCAGAAGGATCATCACTGTTCCTGCGGAGCATATATCCGCCGAAATCCGTTGCACCCTCATCGTCCTGTACGGTAAGCGCAAGGTAATCATTATGGATACTGATACCATTGGTCTTGATCGGCCTCAAGGAAAAAGCTGCTGCTGTAAAACTGAATACAGACACCGCTGCAAGGCTGGCTGTCATGTATTTCTTATGCTTTTTCAGCATTAGTTTATCCCCCTTTCCGAAAAACGGTTTGAACTGTTTTCCATTTTTTTCTCCTTCTTGCCGCACCCTGCTGCCATACTGACAGCAGGATACGTCTGTATTGATCGTGCACGCCAAGATTCAACAAAACGTATAATCCATCCTTTGTATTATTTAATTTTAATATAATGTTTACAATTGGTAAAACTATTAATCTTGACTGTGATAAAAGTTTATCACAAGCTGAACAAATTGTCAAGTCAATTATTGTGCATTTGTAACATTAAACAATTATTTGTATATAACTCCCAGCTTATTAAGCTGTTCACGCATCCTTTGAAGTTTTTTGCCGCTGAATCTGGTACCCGTGGAGGCTGTAAGGAGGCTGACTTTCAGCCCTGTCTTTGCTGCGCCCTTAGCTGTTGCGCCTACACAGCCGCACTCATCCACCCCACAGACTGCGACCTCAGAATACTGCTGTCTTGCCATGAACTCTCTGAACTTTTTAGCAGTGAACGTATTCGGCAGATTCTTCTCAAAATACAGCTCTGATACCCTGTCAACACCTTTGTAAAGCTCTGCACCCTCGGTTCCCTTTATAGAAAAACCGATGAGGAGCCTGTTTGTAGGCAGGTTTGGAAATATCTGGGCGATATATATAACATCGTCGCCGTTTTCAGAATACTCCCTGATGCTGCGGTTCACCGCTGCTGTAAGCTTTTCCGTATCATAGGCGAATTTGCTTTTTCTTTTCTCCCAAAGATAGTCATTCTGCATATCGATAACTATAAGTGCTCTTTTACCTGACATATTCATACCTCCAGAAATCTATTTACGTTTTCGGTCACAAATCTTCTCCGCTGTTCCTCATCAGTAAGGTCAACGCCGCACAGTTCCTTCATCTCCCTGTACCTCAGCACTGCCAGCTCGCTGATGCTGGTAAGCTGACTGGCTATCAGCCGGCATTCCTCTTCAGTTTTCCTGCCGGCAAAATGAGCTTGTACAAACGGCAATCCTTCCATGCCACGGCTCATATCACGACTGAGCAGGATATATTCCGTCACCGCTTTGGAATAATTGTAGTTCTCCGTCATAAGCTTTATCATAATACAGTGTACCTCTATCAGCTTTTCCGCCGGCGGCGCTTCTGACATGAGGGCAGCTATGAGCCTGGGCTCTTTCTCCTGAGCCTTTGCCATAAGCCCAAGAAAAACCTGATACAGCAGCTCATCCCTTGAGCCGAAGCAATAGTTTATCATGGCAAGATTCACTCCCGCACGCTGCGTTATTGCCCTCGATGTTACTTCCTCCGCAGATCCGCAGCCGGTCATCAGCTCCTCTGCCGCTGTCAGAATCTGCTGCCTGGTGCGTTCAAGATCTCTTTTCTCCATTTTTCTCCTCCTTGCAATTAAACACGTTTAATAATATTATAGCCGCTTCTGTCCGATTTGTCAACCATATTTCATAATATATTGCTTTTTGCTAATTTATTGTTATCTTCGCTGTGCAGTATCAACAAAAAACATAAATACTCAGCTTAAAAAATCACAGTGTAAATATTGACAAAAGTGAGCGGTAATGGTATAATTAAATTGTTCGCATTACATATAGATAAAAAGCGAACAATTTTCTTCGGAAAAGGATGTGTTATTATGAATACTGATTCAATCTCATTCGATCTGGGATGTAATTTTGATTACAAGCTTTTTGAATTCGTGGATAAGTATGATAAGAAGCACGCCATCACAAGCTTCTTCGGAAAGCTGAAGCATGACGGACTTCCCGGCGGACGCACCGCCTCTATCATACCCGATTTCACATTCGATGAGCTGAAAGATTACGTCGGCGAATGTAAGAAGCGTGATATCACTTTCAATTACCTGATAAATCCGCTTTCAATGGATCAGAACGAGATCGACCCTGTTATGGGAAAGAAGATCCGTGATTTTATCCACGATGCATATGACATCGGCATAAGAGCCTTCACTCTTAATTCTCCTATACTTATAAAGTATATCAAGAGCGAATTCAAGGACGTTTTCGTTACTCTCGGCCTCTATGCTTACCCTACAACGATACAGCATATCGAATACTGGCGCAACTGGGGCGTTGACGAGATCACTCTCGATCACGGCTTCAACAGAAGATTCGATGTCCTCAGGAACCTCCTTACTCAGTATAAGGATTCCGATCTTCACCTTCGTGTGATCGCAAACAATCTCTGTCTCAGAGAATGTCCTTTCCGTCTGGCTCATGGCTGCTTTGTAGGCCATTCAGATCCGGATAAGTTCTCTATGGACTACTCCCTTGTAAACTGCGCTTATAAGAAGGTCACAAATCCGGCTGCTATACTTACAGCTGAATTTATCCGTCCTGAGGATGTTCACTATTACAGAGAGCTTGCTGAAGAGACCGGCAACAAGAATTTCTCTATCAAGCTCATCGACAGAACAAGAACCACAGAATTCCTCCACAGAGTTGTAAAGAGCTACATGGAAGAATCCTACGACGGAAACCTCCTCGATATCGTTAACTGGCCTCAGGCTAAGACCATTGCCACACGTCCGGATCAAAAGGATCCTAACGTAAATCCTGACGGAACTCCGGCTGCTCAGCCTCAGGCTGCTCCCGCAAACGCTGGCGCTCCTGCTGCTGAAAATGCAGGCGGCCCTCCGCCTTGGGCAACTGGTGCAGGTGGTCCTCCACCCTGGGCGAACGGTGCAGGTGGTCCTCCACCATGGGCAAACGGTGCAGGCGGTCCTCCTCCATGGGCGAACGGTGCAGGTGGTCCTCCTCCATGGGCAACTGGCGCAGGCGGTCCTCCGCCTTGGGCTACCGGTGCAGGCGGTCCTCCGCCTTGGGCTACGATCGGCCCTGACGGCAAGCCTCCGATTGGACCTCCTCCCGGAGCTCCGGTAATGAGATGGATGGAATTCCTCAAGCCTGAAGCTATGATAAACTACGGAAGAACAATGCATCTTCCTAAGCTTTATGTTGACAACAAGAAGCTGGACGGCTTCCTTGAGCACTTCATCAACAATAACAACTGCTCAAAATCGCTCTGTGTGAACGATATCCTCGAAGAAGGCCAGACCGCCCCCAACGCCTGCGCTCATTGCAGCAACTGGGCAAAGAAGGTCATCTCCTATGACCAGGCCGAGGTCGAACAGTGGAAGGGACTCTGCGAGAGCGTCCTCCGCAGTATCGAAAACGGCTCTATCTACAGAGAGTTCTGATATGACAGTATAATAAGATCCCCGGAAACAGTATCATATGTTTCCGGGGATCGTTTTTTATGCTGTTTTTCAGTTTTTTTGATTGGACGCCTTTTCTTCCGTAAAGCACTTCTCAAGTGCAATGCGAAATAATTCATGGTCACGCTGGTGGACTTGAAGGGGATCGAACCCTCGGCCTCTGCGTTGCGAACGCAGCGCTCTCCCAACTGAGCTACAAGCCCGTTTTTTTAATTATATCCCCCTGGCTCATAAAAGTCAAGAGTTTGTCTTGATAAGCGGGACGAATTTGATTATATTGCCGCAGGCAAAAGCCGATCAGGCCTTCTGAATAAGTGAACTAATAAAACGAATGCCCCCTTTAAAGGGGGCACAGATTTGCACTGGTGCCGGTGGCGGGGGTCGAACCCGCACGGTGTTGCCACCAACGGATTTTGAGTCCGTCACGTCTGCCAATTCCATCACACCGGCACATCACTTTTGATATTATACCACATTACTGCTGGTTTTGTCAACAGCATAAAATTATTATTTTCAAACAAAAAAATATGTTGCACTTGAATTGTCTGCTGCGTATGTGTATAATGAAAGCAGATCTGCTGACAAAGGAGGAACTACATGACGGACTCAGAAATACTTGAACTGATTCGCTGTTCACCGCCCAAAGGTCACCGTGCACTTTTTGATGAATACTACACCTATGTATACGCAATATCGATAAATATCCTCCGTGGATACGGCTCCGCCGAAGATGTTGAGGAATGTGTCATAGATGCATTTGCTTCTGCAATAAACAAGCTCAGTGAAGACTATACCGAGACGATCAAGCCGTTTATCGGAACTATAGCCAAACATCGGGCAATAAGTATGCGGAGATCACTTGTTTCAAAAACCGGAAGGAACGTCCCTATAGACAGCGAAGAGTTTGCTCCGCTGGAATCCGGGGAGCGTGTGGAGGAAAATGCAGAGCACTTGGCAATGACTGATCTTCTTCTGCAACGGATAAAAGAGCTTGGCGAACCGGATTCAACAATAATAATACAGAAATATTTCTATGAAAGAAACGCAAAAGAGATCAGCCGGATGATCGGTATGAACCATGCAGCAGTCAGGATGCGCTGTACAAGAGCTGTAAAAAAACTACGCAGCCTGCTCAAAGACTTCTATTAAAGGAGAGATCAATATGAAAAAGAACAATATTGAAAATATGTTTGATAACGTAAACAGCGAGACCGTTGAAAAGATCGCAGCTGAATACCCTACAGGTGACAAAAAGCACCGTGACTATATTTACAAAGAGGTAGAGCGCCGTGTTGACGGAAAATACTCCGCCGGCGAGGAGGTAAGAGGCGTTGAAACATACCGTCCGAGACCATATCTCAGGTTTGTTTCTGCCGCTGCTGCACTTGTTATCGTTGCAGGTGCTGTAGGCGGAAGCGGATACCTCATTAAGAACAGCAAGAAGAACAGCACGTCTGAAAGAGCCGTCCCTGCCACTGAGGTAAGCGATAATGTTGAGGTAACAGACGCACTTATCACAACTGAAGCAGCTACTGCTGTTACAGCTCCTGAGTTCCTTACAAAGGATGAGCTCATAGAAAAGATAAACAACAGATCTTACGAGAATTATGACAGAGTCAACATTGAATACTCGTTATCCAGAAATAATGGAGTATCAATTGAACACGGCATAGCCATGAGAGACGGTATCACAGGCAATGAATCTCTTACAAAGACATGGACACATTCTGCCGATTATTTCCCGCAATCTCTTATTGATGAATACGGACTCGAAAACCTTTTGAAGGAAGAAGCCACCTGCAATGAGATGTTCTTCTACAAGGATCTGTACATCTGCATATACAGCAATGGTACAGATGATCCTCATCAGTACGAGGTTACGGACCGTTCCAACTGGAAGCTTGATGATCCCACTGTATTCCGGAATCTGTATTCAGAAGACATCGCTGTCGACCTGGACGTATATGACATAGATGACACTACAAGCGGTACTGTTTACCTCGGAAGACAGTGTACAGAAGCACGTATCTACGCTGATCCGGAAGAACTTCAGGAGCGTCTGGAAAAGAAGTATGACATCGGACATCCGAAAGCAATAACAGAACCCGGTGATTCATCTGAAGATCTTATCACAGAAACTATCCTCACTGTTGACAACGAGACCGGCTTCATCCTCAAGGCTGTGACCTCTATCGGTGATTACAAGGAAGAATTTGCAATTGAGAATATCAGCTTTAATGAGGATGCCGAGCTTCCTCCGGATGCTGCTTATATCAAGAGCAGAATCGAAAGCTGCATACCTAACTGCCAGGAAACTGCTGAATATGACCTGAGCGTACTTAATAAGGATGCAGCCGGATCAGAAGAATCCGCAGACGAAGAGCAGGCCGCAGAGACCGCTAATGATAACATAAAGACAACATATGAAGTAAATTCCAAGGGACAGACCTACGGCCCGGGAAGTTACAGTCTTGAACCAGAATACATCGACAAGCTCCCTGATTATGTAGCGATCGGCATAGACGGCGGAAAATATACCGGATACATTTGCACAAAAGAGTTCCTTAACATATTTGTTGACGGAGAAAGAGCTTTCGATATGCAGAAAGAGCTGGGCAATGTCTCCGATACTGCTGTTGCAACAGAGATAAACATCTACGATAAAGACGGCAATTTCAAGATGACACGCATATTCTATAATGAGCCTGAAAACATTAAATAATGCAAAACGGCCTCCGCACCTATGTACGGAGGTCGTTTTGTTCCCCATTCTATATCATTGGCAGATCGGAAATACTGACTTATCTCAGTTATTATCCGAAGCCGGAGCTGTCTGTGAAGACTGTGATGAACCGCCAAGGCTGTCAAGGTCAATATCTATCAGCATCCCGCTGTCAGAGCCCGTTACCTTAGGCATTACTCCATCCCATTTCTGTATCTGCTCATAAGCAATGACCTTATCTGAGAGAGATTCTTCAAGGAGCTTGTTTGCATCTGCCTGAGCCTGAGCCTTTGCAAGAATAGCATCTGCCTCAGCCTGTGCTGCAACGATCTTGTTCTTTGCAGAAGTTTCTGCTACTACCTCCGTCTGACGCTGTTCGGTCTGTGTCTTGAGCAGGTTCTGCTCAGCCACCTGTTTAGACTCGATAGCGTTATTGAATTCCTCAGAGAAGTCAAAGTTCACAATGTTGAACTTTTCAATATATATACCGTATTCGCTCAGCCTGGCATCAAGGTTTGTCTTAACTGTATCGCTGACCTCCTGGCGCTTTGTGATAAGCTCCTCTGCGGTATAGTGCGAAGTTGCCGACTTCATGCATTCCTGCACTGCCGGAGCGATAAGTACATTCTGATAACCAATACCTACCTTGCGGTACATTTCCGGAGACTTGTCCGATGTAAGGCTGTAGTTTACAGCGATATTGCTGTTCACTGTCTGAAGGTCACTGGATACAGCCGAAGCAGGTGTCTCATAGACCTGTATCTGATTTGACATATTCTCTACACGCTGTACAAAAGGTATCTTCAGGTGGAAGCCCTCTGATAAAGGCTTGCTGTTTACCTCTCCCATTGTAAGCACAACTCCGGTATTACCTGCCGGAACTATCGTGAAAGAATTGGCTGCTATAAATAATGCTGCAACGCCTGCAATGATCCATTTCAGTCCTTTAAATTTAATAGGACTGCTGCTGGTATTTCTGCTCATATCTCTTATATCGATTGCCATAATAATCCTCCGTTTTTTTATTTCAATGCATGATGTGCAATCCCAGTACTCAGGGTCCCCACCCCGGGTACTGCTGAATGCACATCAGGCATTGTTGTTTTTCCCCATATCATGTTTCACGTTCATTTAAAGCTGATTTTCATTTTTTGTTTGAATACAGATCGTCCATGCCGGTAGTTCCGGTCTTATATCTGTCGTAACCCTGAGAATAATTTACCCCTTTATTCTCTTCGGGATATTCCTGATAGCTAACAAGTTCTCCGTCATAAGGAGTAGTATCTTCCCTTGAGCCTCCGAAAGTAATATTCTGTCCATCCTTGCGGAAAAATTCGATTATCACTCCTGCAACAAACGGAATACATATTATAACGCCGCCTGTAAAGTCCATAAATACAGCTAAAAGGATAAGTATTGCAGCGATAGATATCTCAACTATCAATACGACTATTTTCTGGAATAGTGTTTCTTCTGTACGCTTTTTCATGATCATCCCTCCGCTCCCTAAAAAATATCATGGCCTGATGAGTTTTTCCAGCCCCTTTTCCATCTCGCTCTTCAGCCAGCCACTTCTGTAGGCAAGCACCATTACGTACATTGCTCCGGAAAGCTTTTCGCTGTCTGCGATCTTGGTCTGATTTTCGGATATTTCCTGATCGACGAACTTCTTTACTGAATCAGTATCGAATCCGCCGCAGTCCTCCGCATTGAATATTATCCTGCACAGCATATTGTACAGGTTTATGTCATCGATTATGTCGTCGGATGTGTCCTCCACATCACCGTTGACATAATTCATAAGCCTTGCGATGTCCTCAAGCTTCATAGCTCCCCTGAACATATTGATGAGCAATATCCTCAGGATCTGCTTTTCCGAATACTTCTTACCTTTCGTAGAAGATACCCAGCCGCGCTTGATCCAGTTCTGGATAGTAGTGCCTTCCAGTCCCGTTAGCTTTGAAAGCTGCGAGAGCGTAAGCCCTCCGGTAGCTTCAAGCACAGGAGAGATCTGTGAAAATGCTTCGTCTCTGGCTTTTTCGGTAAATTTAAGTGTAGTGCCTGGTATTATTCGTTCCACGTTCGTATCATCTCCTTTCGTGATGTTATGATTATAACACAGGTTCACACGAACCGCAAATCTATTCTCGTGATGTTTTTGGTGCTTTTTCGGATTTTTTTCGTATTTACCATCATTTTTCTTTCATTTTCACACTTTTTTACAATTTTTCTTTGTTTTTGAATATTTGCAATAAATACGTGACAAATCTGAAAAAATGTGGTATAATATTAGTATCTGCTCTTCCATCAGGAGCAGGATATAATTCAGAATGGAGCGATTTTTATGTCAAAGAAACCCTTTTACATCACAACGCCGATCTATTATCCTTCGGGCGATCCTCATATCGGACACTGCTATACAACAGTTGCCTGCGATTCTATTGCCCGTTATAAGCGAATGCAGGGCTACGACGTAATGTTCCTCACAGGTACCGATGAGCACGGCCTTAAAATAGAACAGAAGGCTGCCGAGCAGGGCGTTACTCCAAAGGAGTACGTTGACGTTATAGTTGATAAATTCAAGAATCTCTGGAAATACATGAACATCTCCTACGACAGATATATCCGTACTACCGATGATTATCACGTAGAAGCCGTTCAGAAAATATTCAAGGCACTTTACGATAAGGGCTACATTTATAAAGGTGAATACTCCGGAAAGTACTGCACTCCCTGCGAGAGCTTCTGGACTGAGTCTCAGCTGGACGAGCACGGCTGCTGTCCTGAATGTCACAGACCTGTCAAGTTCGCAAAGGAGGAGGCTTACTTCTTCAAGATGGCTCCCTTTGCAGACCGCATAGAGAAGCTTCTTCTTGAGACAGATTATCTCCGTCCAAAGACAAGAGCTGTTGAGCTGGTAAACAACTTCATCAAGCCCGGCCTTGAGGATCTCTGCGTATCAAGAACTTCCTTCACATGGGGCGTACCGGTATCCTTCGATGAAAAGCACGTTGTATACGTATGGATAGACGCACTCTCCAACTATATCACTGCTCTGGGCTATGAGAACTCCGCACATAACGACTATGAGAAATACTGGCCTGCTGATGTACACATGGTAGCTAAGGATATCATGCGTTTCCACGCTATAATCTGGCCTGCTATGCTCATGGCACTGGATCTTCCTCTGCCAAAGCACCTTGCTGTTCACGGCTGGATCACTATGGCCGGCAAGAACGGCGAAGGCGAAAAAATGAGTAAATCACTGGGTAATGTTGTTGATCCCTTCGTTCTCGGAGAGAGATACGGCCAGGATGCAATAAGATACCACATCCTTCGTGAAATGGGTCTGGGCGCAGACAGCCTTTTCTCCAACGAGATAATGATAAACCGCATCAACTCCGACCTTGCAAACGGCTTCGGAAATCTGGTTTCACGTACCGTTGCAATGGCTGACAAGTATTTCGGCGGAACTCTCCCCACCGAGCGTGAGAGCGCCGATATCGATGAGGACTTCAAGTCCGTTATACTTGGACTTCGTTCCACAGTTGACAGCTTTGTTGACGAAACAAAGATAAAGCAGGCTCTTGAAGCTATATTCGAGGGTGTTTCCCGTGCAAACAAGTACATCGATGAGACTGAGCCCTGGAAGCTGGGCAAGGATGAAGCTATGAAGCCGAGACTTGCAGCAGTCCTCTACAATCTCCTCGAGGCTATCCGTATAACCTCCGCTCTTCTTGCACCGTTCATGCCTACTATGCTTCCAAAGGTATGGGAGCAGATAGGCGCATCAGCAGCAGATG
>JAAYBK010000348.1 GCA_012718885.1 Ruminococcus sp.
ATTCATGACCAGAACAGTCAGGAAATTTCGAAGAAGGTCAGGGAAACAAAGAACATGCTGCGGAGGGAAGGGAAGTACATTTCCCCACCTCCGTTTGGGTATATGAGAGACCCGAAGGATCGATACAAGCTGATTGTTGATGAAGAAGCTGCAGTAGTCGTGTGTAAGATCTTCTCAATGTATTTAAGCGGTATGGGTACAATTCGTATTGCACAAAAGCTGAATGAACTCGGCATTATGACACGTACAGATTACAAGAGGACTGGTAGTTTATACAAGAGTAATTCAGGCCTTGGCGATGGAAATGGCTGGCGACCTAATAGCGTCCGTGATATGTTGTCCAATAAAGTATACATCGGTGCTGTGGCGCAACACCGCAGAACCACCAGGAACTATAAAGACCGAAAGACGATCTACCTTAAAGAAAAAGACCATATTATCGTTTACGATATGCACCAACCCATCATAGAGAAGGAACAGTTTGATAAGGTTCAGGACATGCTGAAGAACAGATGCACGAAGACTTCTCCGAACTGCACAGAGCTTTATCTTTTTTCGGGGATGCTCCGATGTGCATCATGCAATTCATCAATGATACGCAACCCCAAATTTCATAATGGTAAGTGGTATGTGTATTACAAATGCCGGGGATACAATCAGCGTGGAAAAGGCGTATGTGAGCATTCCCACAGTATTACGGAAGAAAAGCTTACAGCAGCAGTAAAATATGCGCTGAATACACAGATAAAAACTCTGATCGATATCAAACGCATCATTAAAGAAATTAACAGCAGCAGGGCAAAACAACACCTATCCATTAATTATGAAAAGCTAATCCGTGAGAAGACATCTAAAAAAGAGAATCTCAAAGCAATGAAGCTGAACAGCTATATGGACTGGAAAAATGGTGTGATTTCTAAAGAGGACTATATCTTCATGCGGAATAAATTCGACAGCCATTTGGAGACTCTGAGCAAAGAGATTTTATCTTTAGAAAATGAGAAACTGGCTGAAGAAGACACCAAGAGTAATCAATTCAATTGGCTTGAGAGGCTTATCAGAAATGGATATCAAGAAGATTTGACACGAGAAATCACCACTGACTTTATTGACGTTATCTATGTTGGTAAGGATCAGAAGATACGCATCGTATTCAAATATCAGGATGAGTTCAACCGGTTGGTTGAATACATCGAAAAGTATGTACAAGCGAGTTATACGGCTCAGGGAGGTGTATAGAGATGTATTCAATGGCTTGTCAGGACAACATCGCATGGAATACTGCCATCTATGTCCGCATAACGGACAATGAAAAGAAAAAGGGCCTGTATGAC
This sequence comes from Ruminococcus sp., assembly GCA_012718885.1. Classification (GTDB taxonomy): domain Bacteria; phylum Bacillota; class Clostridia; order Oscillospirales; family Ruminococcaceae; genus Ruminococcus. Next base: position 1,335 of record JAAYBK010000348.1, read on the forward strand.
AGCATCGAGAACCAAATTAAGATACTGAAGCAGTATGCATTGGATAAAGAGCTTGGAAATGTCCGCATTTTTGCCGATGAGCATAAGAAGGGCGGCAACTTTGACCGCCCGGCTTTTCAGCAGATGATGGAGGAAATTAGACAAGGTAATATTAATTGTGTACTGGTGAAAGATCTGTCCCGTTTCGGCAGGGAACATATTGAGGGTGATTATCTCTTGGAAGTCTTTTTCCCAGAGAACAATATCCGGCTGATTTCCAAGATGGAACGCATTGACAGCTATACTGACCCAAAGCGCATGAATGTGGTACATATAAGAAACTAGGCAAAGATGCATGTTCCAATCATTTAGTGTCTGAGGATAAGGTTAAGGAAATCCTGCTAACCACAATCAACACGCTCATTGACGCTATAGTCGATATTGAGAAAAAGATTAGGGATAACCGACAAGGCGAGATATCCAAAATAAAGACAAAACTGAAGCATGATCTTTCTGTTGCACAGTCTGAAAGAAAAAAAGCTGCTTCGCTGAAATCTGAGTTATATATCGATTACAAGCAGGAAGTTATATCTCTGGATGACTACAAGGATATGAGACAGCGCTTTGATGAACAGCAGAATACATTGGATGTGCAGATTGAAAAGTTTGAAAATGAGATATATGATCTTGAGCACAATAACGAATTTCAATTGGATGCCACCAGATCATTGATGAAGTATACGAGGGTTTCCGAGATAACACGTGAATTGCTCGGAGACTTAATTGAGCGAATCGTAGTTGATCAGAACA
>JAAYBK010000349.1 GCA_012718885.1 Ruminococcus sp.
GCCCTCGTGCTCCATGTACATATCTCTTGTCGGGAATATGCCGGGAGCGGGACACGCACCGCCAACATAGCCGTAATTTTCGGAATCGGTAATACCTGTGTAGAGAGCCTCACGTCCGCCGAGAGAGAAGCCTGAGATAGCGGTGTTCTCTCTGCCTGTAGCTACGGAATAGTGCTGCTCCATATAGGGCATTACGCTGTTCTTGATGTCCTCACGCATGAGGTCGTTGTGGCGCATGAACTCCTGAGAGAACATATTTCCGCCGCCGCCGCCCGTTACCATATTGAGACTTACGATTATCATAGGCTCGCAGAGACCGTCAGCAAGAAGGTTGCCGAGCATGGTCTGCATACCCATCTGGACCATTGAATCCTCGTTTCCACCAATGCCGTGGAGAACGTAGAATACGGGGTATTTCTTATTTGTTGAATAGCCTGCGGGGAGGATAACGTTCATGCTCTTCTGACCGCCGCCGTCCTTGGACTGGTAAGATACCTTCTCCACCTTTCCGTAGTCTACGCCGCCTCGCTTTGCGTTGAAGTTATTGGGTGAACTATTTACCATATCGTTTGCGATAGTAGCAATATTGAAGCTTCCCGATGATGAGCTGTTCTTTGAAGTAGTCGTTGTCTGAGCAGTGGTAGTCGTCATAGTTGTTGTCATGTTCGTTCTTTCTCCGAAGCCCTCCATGTAGGACTCGGGAAGTTTGTCGATTGTGTTCGCGTCGAGCTTCTGTATGGAGAGTGCGTCCTTCGCTGTAACGCCATCACCTCTCATGTAAACGTCGGCATTGTCAAGTGCCTCAGCATCGAGGTTGTACTTGTCCTTGTTCGCAACGTACTGGAGTATAGCTACTGCATCTGCAACTGTAACATTGCCATCCTTGTTAACGTCACCGTATTTCGTATCAAATGTCGGTACAGCTGTTGTTGTGGTGGTTGTTGTCAGCTGAGACGTTGTCGTTGTGGCTGTAGTCACTATTGCCGAGGGGGTGGGACCGTTCACCTTTGTACCCTCAACAGCGCCTACTGCGCAGTCAATGTAGAAGTCGTTAGTGCTGTCGTCGTTTGTCTCAACGTAAATCTGGAACGAAGAACCGCCTGAGGGAAGCTTATAGGATGTGTTTGCAAGCTGGATCCACTCTCCTGCGGGAGCAACGCCGCTTGCGATCTCGTCGTACTTTGTCTCGCCTGAAGAATCAGTGTACTGGAGTGAGAACTTGAAGCCTGTTGTATCGCCTGTCTTAGACATAGCATTTACAGAGAAGCTGTAAGACTCGCCAGCCTTGAATGCCTGAGAATCGAGTGCAAGTGAAGCACCGTTCCAGGATGCTGTTCTGCCTGTTACGTAGAGAGCATTCGAGCTGTCGTAGCCGCCGCTTGCCTTGTCAACTGAAGCACCGCCTCTGCCGGACCAGCTGTTTGTGCCATCCTCGAATGTGTGCTCGAACCAGTAGCCTCTCTCGTCAACCTTGGGAGGCTCGGGAGGGGTATAGCTTCCGCCGCCGGGGCCTGTGTACGGGATACCTGTTCCCCACTCACTGTCGGGGAGAAGGCTCATAAGTGTTGTATAAGCGAGCTTAGGCTGGTTATTGCGGTCATAAAGGAGCGCATCGCTGCCCGAGCTGAGCCATGAGTTAGCGTCGTTCGGTCCCCAGATCTGAATTAGTGTTACGTTAGGTCCATTGGGGTGGTTCTTGTTCCAGTCAACAGCGTGCTGGAAGATAGCCTTATACTTGTTAGCCTGATCCTGAGCGGAGAACTTGCCGTTTTCAACGCTGATATCAAGCTCTGTTACCTGAACATCGATACCGAGGTTGAGGTACTTATCCATTGCAGCGAGGTAAGAATTCGTGTCTCCCCATGCGTTGCTTGCTGCAGCACTGATATGCGACTGCATTCCCATACCGTCGAGATAGCCCTTCTGAGCGAGAGGCTTGAGGATAGTATTAATGATGCAGTTCTGCTTGTCGTTAGCGAACTCGTTGTAGTCATTGTAGAAGAGTTTGCAGTTCTTGGGAGCGTACTGTCTTGCGTACTTGAATTCAAGCTCAACGAAGGAGTTATCGCCGTATACGGATACCCACTTGGAGCTGCCATTGCCTTCTTTAGGTCTTACGCCGCCCTGTGACGCCGTGCCGTCGTTGATTATCTCGTTGCATACGTCGTATGCGTAGAGGTCAAGGTTCGGGTACTGAGTAGCATAAGCATTGAACATATTCTTGATGTAGCTCTCAAGACGCTGCTCCTGCTGCTGCTTGCTGCACCAGTTGCCATTGCTCTTGAAGAACCACTCTGGTGACTGGCTGTGCCATACGAGTGTATGTCCGCGGAATCCGAGACCGTTCTTCTGAGCGAAGTCGCAGATAGCCGCACAGCTGTTCAGTGATACCTTGATATTTGTATCTGTCGAGCCGTTCTGAACGAGTGTTGCATCGGGCTTTGTCTCGTTCTCGCACTCTACAGCGTTGTAATCCTTGAGGAAGTTACCGGTGATACCGCTGTTCTTTACAGTGCCGCCGTTGAGGATATTACCTACACGGAAATAATTTGCAAACTCATCCTTAAGGGATTTGCCTGCAGGAGCTGCAAGTACATCAGCAGTGGACTTCTTTGTTGTGATCTTGAAATCATCGAACATAAAGTCGTTTGTGCTGTTTGTAGTGAGTGTGAGCTCATACTCATAAGTATCCTTAGGAGCCTTGAAGGACTTTGCGATCTCTGTCCACTCGCCGCCCTTTACTCTTACGGAAGCGAGCTCTACAGTTGTAGACTTCTCTGTCTCCTCGTCGATGTAACGGAGGTTGAGATGGAAAGTCTCGTCAGACTCGCTGTAAACGTTCATGGAGTAGTTGTACTTTACTCCGCCAAACAGATACAGACCCTTTGTAGACTGTGCTCCTTCGTCTGCGGACTTACGTCCTGTCAATGCCATAGCTCTTGTTCCGCCTACACCTGCGCCCTCAACGGGAACGATGTTGTTGGCGGGGTCGGTGCCGTGCCAGCCGTCGAAGCTTACGTCGAAGCTATCGTAGGTGACCTCGGCAGCCTGTGTTGCTGTCATGAACTGCGGCATAGAAGCGAATGTCGTCGCAAAGGTAGCCGCAGCAGTCAGAGCTGCATACAGTTTTTTTCTGTTCATAAAGATCATCTCCTGTTGCTTTGTTTAAAAATACGGTCGATTAGTCGTGAATACATAATGATTCCGTATATATCATACAATATATGAACATTTTATTAAACTCACATTTTTATATAATAGTGGACAAAATAGGCATGCTAAACTGTGAGTAATCGGGATATTCCGATGTCTGAGTTCAAGTCTCAGTACGACCGCCAAAAGCAAAGTGCAGAAAATGTACATTACTATGAGTTGTTGTATTATTTGCAACAACTGCAAGCAGCTCCCGTCCCGATACAGGCAGGAGCTGTTTTTTATTGAAAAACTCCCCTGAATATGATATAATTATGGAAACTATCAATTAAAGGAGAAATGTATCATGAAAAATATTATTCAAGAAGTAAAAGATGAGTTTGAAGACCTGAAAAATATTTCTTCTATGTTAGAGAAAAAAACAGAATTTGATGCTCCGTGTCCGTCTGGAAAAATTGAAGAATGGGAAAAAACTAATGGTGTAAAAATACCTGAGATGTATAAAAGCTGGTTATTGCTCACTTCATACGCAAGGATCATGGATGGCGGAATAGAGCTGTTTTTTCCTGAAATAAGCACTCCTGATAAAGAAGATGTATATATCGGGAGCCTTGGGTATGGCAGTGATAGCTTGTATTTTTCCCAGAAAACAGGAGCATTTTATGCGATTGGCGATGACAGAGAAGAATATGAAGATTTTCTTGATTTTCTTACATATGTTCATGTAACTTTGGAAGATGAAGCCGAAGAAGAATACGGCGACGAATGGCTGGAAATATATGACGAGAAGTTCGGGAATGAGTAAAAATACAAGGTCGCATAAGCCTAATTGGTAAGGCAGCAGTTTGCTAAACTGTGAGTAATCAGTGCACTCCGATGTCTGAGTTCAAGTCTCAGTACGACCGCCAAAAGCATTGTGCAGAAAATGCACATTACTATGTGTTGTTGTATTATTTGCAACAACTGAAAAATGAACCGTTGCAAAAAACGTAACAGTTCCTGCTAAAATGAATTGCCGCATATTTTGCGATAACTGACAACAGCTCACATCCACACGGACAGGAGCTGTTTTTTATTGAAAAACTCCCCCGAATATGATATAATTATGGAAACTAAAAGGAGACATTTCCGTATGAACATCTTAATAGAAAAGCAGCCCTATGGCAAAGATCACTTTATTCTCTTTTTTTCAAAAAACGGCAAAGACAAAGCACTGGGCTTCATGATATGTGAATTTGAAAACGAAATGAATCTTCTACTATATGAATGTGAAATGAAGTCTGTGAATGGAAGAACCGGGTTCGTGTTTCCAAATACGCCCAAATTTCTGAAAGTCAAAGGGGCTGCATATATCAATTGTCTCTACGAAGACATCGAATGGTTTGCCAATAATTATGGACTTGATAAAGAGGAGTAAAAATGACCAACCCATGGGAAGAAATAAGTCTTGACGACTACGAAAAGCACATGAGCCTTGATTCTGTACGGCAGCTTCAGGCGCTTGATTCCATAATGCAGGAGCAGTTCGCCGCCTATCCTGTGGAGACTGCCGCAGTTCTGGGAGTTGCAGGCGGAAACGGACTTGAACACATCGACACCAACAAGTTCCGCACGGTCTACGGAATCGACATCAATGCGGACTACCTCCGCGCGGTATCTCAGCGATATACTCAGCTTTCGGGCATACTGGAGTGCCTGCACATCGACCTTATAAACGAGGCTGAGAAGCTCCCACAGGCACAGCTTCTGATAGCGAACCTGCTTATCGAGTACATCGGCTATGAAGCGTTCCAGCAAGCCGTTTTGCAGACCGCTCCCGAGTTCGTTTCCTGCGTGATACAGATAAACACGGACGAGGAGCAGTGGGTGTCGGAGTCGCCGTACCTGCGAGCTTTCGACAGGCTTGACGCGGTTCATCACCAAATGGAGGAAAGGGCACTCGCGGCTGCTATGGAAGAGATAGGCTACTCGCTGATATTGCAGGAGTCATATCCACTGCCTAACGGAAAGGCACTGGTGAGGCTTGATTTTAAGAAGAATGAGGTGTAAATATGCTTGAACCGAACGAATTATATCTCACAGGGCTGAAAGTCAAATGGGACAAAATAGAACGATTCAGCTATCTGCGTAAAATAGCGGCTATCAGGGAGCTTGACGAGCTGTCCTTCAATACGCCTGTCACGTTCTTTGTAGGCGAAAATGGAAGCGGAAAGTCTACGCTTCTGGAAGCTATCGCTGTTGCATACGGATTCAATCCCGAGGGCGGAACTCTCAATTACAGCTTTTCCACCTATGATTCGCATTCCGAGCTGCACGACGCTATTCGGCTGGTGCGCAGCTTCAATAAAGCCAAGTGGGGATATTTCCTCAGAGCAGAAAGCTTCTACAATGTGGCTACTGCTGAGGACTATTATTCAAAGATTCCGGGCTGTAAAAAGCCGCCGCAGGAATTCCACAAAAAGTCCCACGGTGAGAGCTTCCTCAAAGTTGTTCAGGATAGTTTCTATCCGAATGGTCTGTACATCCTCGACGAGCCCGAAGCAGCACTGTCTCCTCAGAGACAGCTTACACTTATGCTTGAAATGTCCAAATGCGTGAAGAATGATTCGCAGTTCATCATAGTAACCCATTCTCCTATTCTTCTGGGATTTCCCGGTGCGGCTATCCTCAGCTTTGACGAGGGGACGATTCAGCCCATAAACTATGAGGATACTCAGAGCTACCAGATAACAAAAATGTTCATCAACGACCGCAAGCAGATACTGAGACATCTTTTTGAGGAATGAGACCTGACACCAAAAGCCGCAAAATATCAGTTGCCCTGCCTAATGGCAAGGCACTGGTGAGATTGGATTTTGAGAGAAATGAGGTGTAAAATGAGCATTGGAATGAAAC
>JAAYBK010000350.1 GCA_012718885.1 Ruminococcus sp.
CGGCCTCGTCAGTGAATCCGGTCTTTACACCGTATGTTCCATCATACATTTCCAGCAGCTTATTTGTATTCTTAAGCCACCTTTTGTAAGGCGGAGCACCGTACTCGAGCTGTATCCGGCTTTTTGAGCAGATACTCCGGAATATATCATTCCGCAGAGCCTCCCTTGCAAGAATCGCCATATCATATGCCGAAGAACCGTGGCCTTCGCCTTCCAGACCGGACGGCGTAACGAAAAATGTCTTTGACAATCCCAGTTTCCGGGCTCTTTCGTTCATCAGTTCTGAAAAATCCTCTATACTTCCGGCGATCCTGACTGCCGCAGCATTTGCAGCATCATTTCCTGAAGGTAGAAGCATCCCGCAGCAAAGGGCATATTTTGTGACGATATCCCCTTCCTGCAAGCCCATTGATGAGCCTTCCACCTTTATCGCATCACTGTCAACAACGAACTGTTCATCCATTCCGCCGCTCTCTATGCAAAGAAGTGTGGTCATGATCTTTGTAGTGCTTGCCATAGGCAGCTTCTGCCCGGAGTTGTGCTCCCAGACTATCTCACCGGTATCCGCTGAAATGAGCACAGCAGCCCGGGCTGATACCTGAGGCTGCTCTGCTGAAACATTCTGCATTGTCGGCGGCACACTCACCACGAATATGAGGACTGCCGCAATTATCCCATAGATCCTGTTCATACTCATCCCTCCGTTTTAAAGGATATGAATCCTGGACAGGAAATATTCTGTGCGGATTATTACTTATTCTTTTTCTTTGAAAGCTCGTCCATAGCAGCATCGGCAGCAGCAAGAGCTGCATCCTCAGCATTGTTCTTCTTTTTCTTTCCAACAAAGCCGGACACCTTGTCTATGATGCCGGGTACCTTCTCGATAGCAGTGCTGATAGGATCGCTTGAAGCCTCCATAGGAACCATTTTTGCTGAACCGTCAGGAGATACCACAAGGAATCCCTCAGGCTTTATGGATACACCTGCACCAGCGCCGCCTCCGAAGAGATCCTTATCATACTTTGAAGGAAGGTCTGAACCGCCGGAAGCAAATCCGTAGGATACCTTTGATATCGGGATGATAGTTGTTCCGTCATCGAGCTTTATAGGCTGGCCGATGATAGCATTTACATCTGCCATTTCCTTTACCTTTTCCATTGAAATACCTAACAGCTCATTGATCTGTGCCTTATTTGTGTTCATACTATTACCTCACTTCTGTATTATTTCTGCGCTGCCGCAGCTTTTTTTAGTTTTCTTGCTTTTCTTGCTTTGAGTTTTCCTGGGATAAATACTCTGAATATAAATGTTATCAGGAACCAGACTCCTGCTATAACCGCTGTGCCAAGACGGAATCTCAGCTTTGCTGCCGCATCCCATTTACCGCTTCTCGTACCGAAGCCCGGGCGCACATCCACAGTCTTCAGTCTTACAGTAAACAGATTGCTGAACATTCTTATGCCGTTGAATATTATGCCGCTGAATCTGCCATAGTTGATCGCACACTTATATGCATCCTCATCGGCGATCAGGAAGTCGATATAGACATCGCTGAATTTGAAGCCCTTGAGAACAGTCCTCAGCGGACGCTTGGCACTGTGCCATATATCAATAAGAAAGCCTATCTTGTCACCGAGGGATTTCTTCGGCTCGTCGTCCTCATCCTCCTCGTCATCGCTGTCTTCAAACTCATAATAAGTCTCTTCAGGCTCTTTTTTCTTTTTTGACTTCTTTTTCTTTTCCTTTTTCTTCTTTTTGCCGCTGTCCCCGGTATCAGCAAGGGTTTCGGCATTGGTTATCTCATCAAGTGCGACCAGATCCTCCGGGGATAGCTCATCCGCAGTGACCTCATCAGCCGACGCCACTTCGGCCGCTTCCTCAGTGACTTCAGTTGCCGTATCCGGCGGAGTATATTCTGCCGTAAGCTCTTCCGCAGGCGCAGCCGGCACAGGCTTTTCTTCCTTCTTTGACTTTTTCTTCTTTTTATCCTTTGCAGGCTTCGGCGGCTTTGGCTTTTTCTTAGCCTTGCGCTTCTTCAGCCATCCGAGAAGGCCTCCGCCCTCAGAATCCATAACGTTCAGCAGCCATAGCTTGACTTTGTAACTGAGCTTGCCGTCGATATAACTGACTTCTCCGCCCACCGGCAGGATGCAGACAACAATTATGAGTCCGATCAGTGCAAGAAGTATC
>JAAYBK010000351.1 GCA_012718885.1 Ruminococcus sp.
ATCAACACTATTAATATAAAAAAGTGTTCGCAAAGGTGTACCTTTGCGAACGATTAAAGTTAGTGATTATTTCGACACTTAATAAGTGAGGCTACAACCGCACTTATCACAAAATTTTGATGTATCAGGCAGCTTATTACCGCAGTTACGGCAATATTTGAAACCTATCTGTACACCTTTAGCGTTTGGGTTAAATATAGGTTCAGAATTATTATCAACAGAAACCGTATTTTCTGTTTGCTCATCGAATAATGATTCTCCCCATATTTCGTCGAGATTATATTTCAGATGTAAAGAGTCAAGTTTGGCGTCAAGCTCAACGGAATTAGGATATTGCCATTCTCTAAATCTGAAATCATCATTATGATACCAATATCCATTTTTATGAAGCAGTTCGTGAAACAGTACATATTTAATTATTTCAGTATCAATGTCAGGGGACGAAAGAAGTATATTTATTCTTATCTGATATGTACCATCTGGATAACGTTGACATATTCCTAAATAACTACGAACAACTTTACGACTCCATGAAACACGTAGTAGCCCTGTTGTATTTAGTTTAGGATACATTTTTAGTACTTCTTCTGTCAGTTTATTTAGATTATAACATTCCGGGACGATATTATATACCTGTCTTTCATCTACTGTGACAAGCTCAGATTCTTTTTGATTCTTCAGTGTATCGAATATGGTTTTCTTGAACGCAAAGAGGTAACGATAAATATCTTTTATAATCATCTTTGAATTATAGAGTTCTTCAAGCCATTTTTCTTGTTCATCTTTTTGGCTGCTATAATCGAGCATTTGCTTGGCTATAATCAAAGGATCATAGGAATCACGTTCTTCAAGAGAATAGTATTCAGGCATCATTCCTGTTTCTTTTATAACGGCACACCACAATTCGCACCGCTTGGCAGAGGGCTGCTGCCCCTACGACCCCGCACAGAAAAAATAAAAAGAGGGGTTTACACCAAAATGAATGAGAAAGAAAACAAGAATCGCCGTGATCTTTACCTGAAGATCAGGGTGAGCCGTGAGGAGCTTGACGCTATCGACCGCAAATTCCGCAACAGCGGAATGAAGTCAAGGAGCGAGTTCGTCAGGGCGATGATCTTTGAGGGATACATCGTCCAGTTTAATGAGGACAAGCTGAGCGAAATTCTCAGACTTGCAAGAAACATCTCAGGCTATATCAATCAGATCGCTGTCCGTGCAAACAGCGGCGGCAAAGTGTATGATAACGATATTGCCGAGATCAAGGAAGGGGTGAATCGGCTCTGGCAACCACTAAGTTATTTTCAATCTCTGCTGATGACCTTGCAGCACTGAACTACATTGCCAACCCCGAAAAGACAGATAACGGCAGATTGATTATCACCGAGGGGGGCAGCTCTGATCCGTTGCAGGCAAGTCATGATTTTGCTGAGATCAAGAAACACGGTACAGGCAAAAGCTCCGTTCTTGGCCAACACTTCATTGTCAGTTTCAAGCCCGGTGAGATCACGCCAGAGCGAGCCTTGCAATTAGGTCAGGAGATATGCGAGCAGTTTCTCAAAGGCGAATATCAGTATTTCATGACCTGCCACATAGACAAGAACCATACGCATCTCCATTGCGTTTTCAACAATACGAATTGCATCGACGGCAGGACTTTTGAAACGCACGAAAACCGCAGGACTACCAAGCAGGACAGGTCATTTCAGAAGCTCATGAACATCACGGACGAGGTATGCCGACAGCATCATTTATCTGTGATCGAACATCCCGAAATGGGCAATGGCAATAGTCATTGGGAATGGGATATGTCACGGCAGGGATTATCGTGGAAAGCTAAACTGAAATTCACGATAGATCAGGTAATCAAGGTCAGCGAAAACTTTGAGGATTTCCTTACAAAATGCTCCGATTTCGGCATACTTTATGAGTACAATCCCGACCATAAGATCGACCTGAAATTTATGCTTGCAGAGCAAAAGGAACGCAATCCGAGAGCGAAGTTTACCCGAAGACGGACGCTGGGCTGGTTTTATGAGACTGAGCAGATCAAAAGCCGTATCGCACAGTATCAAGGCTGTATGGTTTATGTGCCCAGGTCGAAGATAAGAGTCATTACGAAGAAGCCTGAGAACAAGTTCGTTCAGGACGCTATCGACCGTGGCAATATGAAGGTGGCGAGTATCGCAAAGAACATTATCGCTCAGTATGGAGTTGAGCTGGAGGAGATACGCAATGCAGCGATTTCCGCTTATGCTCACAGCCGTGGACTTCTCTCCAAGCTGAACAACTTGAAAACGGAGATCGAAGATCTGGAATTCAAGCTGAATGTCCTGAGAAAATATCGTGAGGTCAAGCACTAAGGCGAGGAACTGAAAGCTCTCAGCGGTCGGGGCGAGAAGAAGTATAAGGAAGCCCACAGCTATGAACTTTCCGAATATGGGAAAGTGCGTACAAAGGTTTTGGAGCTTTACCCGTCAGGACATATCCCGACCGTAGAAAATCTGGAAAAGAGTATCACGGCGCTCCGTGATAAGCTCACAGCAATGAACAGCGAATATAATCAGGCGGACAAGAAAGCCCGTGAGCTTGCCGATGCACAGAGGACGATCGAGGAGTATCTGCGACAGGAGCAGAGTCGAGATCAGCAGCAGAAAAGAAAGCAGAATAACCTTGAATGATGATAGGCTTTCTGGCGA
>JAAYBK010000352.1 GCA_012718885.1 Ruminococcus sp.
TCCTATGACAAATATACATATTAAAAAAGCAACTATTCTTGATTTGAACATATTCATTTTATCCACCCCATATATTCAAAAAGCGCAGCCCTTGCGGAACTGCGCTTTTTCTGTTTTTTTACTTCTTGATCATGTTAGCGATCTCATCCGCGAAGTTATCTTCCTTCTTCTCGATGCCCTCGCCTCTCTCGTAGCGAACAACGTCTACAACCTTGATAGAACCGCCAAGCTTCTTAGCCTCAGCGTCTACATAGCCCTGAACTGAGAGCTTGTCATCCTTAACGAAAGCCTGCTCAAGGAGGCAATTCTCGGAATAGTACTTGCCAACCTTACCCTCAACAATCTTTGCACGAACCTGCTCAGGCTTGGATGCCATCTTAGGATCCTCAGCCATCTGAGCCATCATGATCTCCTTCTCCTTCTCAATTACCTCAGCAGGTACCTGCTCACGGCAGAGATAAGGAGCATTAAGAGCTGCGGACTGCATAGCAACGTCTTTACCGATAGGAGCAACCTGATCTGCAGAAAGCTCTGTATCCATCTTTACAAGAACACCGATGCTTCCGCCATTGTGGATGTAAGAAGCAAGAGCTCCTTCCATTCTTACGAAACGACGGATAACGATATTCTCTCTGATCTTCATACCAGCAAGCTCTGTAAGAGCATCGCCTACTGTACCTGTACCGCCAACAATCTGCTCAGCCTTGAGAGCCTCAACATCAGCAGGATTCTTAGCAATGATTGTCTTTGCAACATTAGCAACGAAGTTTCTGATATCGTCTGTGTTAGCAGCGAAGTCTGTCTCAGTGTTTACTTCAAGAAGAACACCAACATTTCCTTCAACAACTGCTGTTACAACGCCCTCAGCAGCAGCTCTGCCGCTCTTCTTAGCCTGTGTAGCGAGTCCTTTTTCTCTGAGGAATTCGATAGCCTTATCCATATCGCCGTCGTTAGCCTCGAGAGCCTTCTTACAGTCCATCATTCCAACGCCTGTGGACTTCATGAGTTCCTTTATTTCTGCAACGGAAACCTTTCCCATTGTGATTACCTCCTATTAAAATGTAATATAATATCCGCAAAAACCCGAAGGGTTAGTTCGGGTTTTTGATTAAGATCTGTGATTATTCAGCGTCAGCCTCTGCCTCAGCAGCTTCCTCTGCAGGAGCCTCCTGTGCCTCAGCAATATCAGCTGTATCGTCGCCCTGTCTGCCTTCGATGATAGCGTTAGCAACTGTACCAGCGATAAGCTTTACAGCTCTGATAGCATCATCGTTACCAGGGATAACATAGTCAACTTCATCAGGATCGCAGTTTGTATCAACGATAGCAACTATCGGGATACCAAGCTTCTTAGCCTCAGCTACAGCGATCTTTTCCTTACGTGGGTCAACGATGAAGAGTGCTGCAGGAAGCATCTTCATTGTCTTGATACCGCCGAGGAACTTTTCGAGCTTCTCGATCTCAAGGTTAAGCTTAACAACTTCCTTCTTAGGGAGAAGAGCGAATGTGCCGTCCTCTTCCATTGTGTGGAGCTGCTCAAGTCTCTTTATTCTTGTCTGGATGGTCTTGAAGTTTGTGAGCATACCGCCAAGCCATCTTGCGTTTACATAATGTGCGCCAGCTCTTGTAGCTTCTTCCTTAACAGAATCGCCAGCCTGCTTCTTTGTACCTACGAAGAGAACTTCGCCGCCCTGTGCTGACAGGTCACGAACGAAAAGATAAGCTTCTTCAAGCTTCTTAACTGTCTTCTGAAGGTCGATGATGTAGATTCCGTTTCTTTCTGTAAAGATGTACGGAGCCATTTTAGGGTTCCATCTTCTTGTCTGATGTCCGAAGTGAACGCCAGCTTCAAGAAGCTGCTTCATTGATACTACTCCCATGGTGTAGTCCTCCTTAAATTGGTTATTATTAATCCTCCGCCCGATTTAACTTACAGACAACGCTTGTTATAGGCGCACCAATCTATAAAAATGCAGGCGTGCGAATTGCTTTAATATTATATCATTTTTACCGATAAATTGCAAGCATTTTTCTTTCGTCATTTAAACAGACTTTTTCTGTGCAATATCATCATTATTTATTAATTGTGACAATTCATACTGTCCGGACAATCTAACAAGTATCACATCAGTACCGATCACCCGTATATCAGAGCATGGGATATACAGATCTTCATTCCTGCCGAATATTCCAAAAAGGCGCTGCCTCCCGAATATCGTAAGCGATTCTATCTTTGAAGCATCAAGATCAATCACTGCATCATCGATGTATCCAAGTCTTTCGCCTGTCGCTATATCAATGACCTCTTTCCTTCTGAGATCACCAAGACCACATTTCATAAGAGTACCTCCGCAATATTAATTAATACATTCTATGCGGAGGTACATCCTGTCTATTATTCATCCTTGTCGTTATCGTTGTTTTTTAATTTTGCAACAATAACTGTTACGGCAGCAACGATAAGAGCTCCTGCACCAACGAGCATGAGCTTGAATGCAGGGAAGTCGTCTCCCGTCTGAGGCGAAGCCGTCATGTATGCCATAAGTTCATAAATCATTTCCAATCCTCCGATCAACAGAAATCTTTTTCTTATATATTATCACACAAGTTTTACAATGTCAATATTTTACCGATTTAACTGTAAAAAGTTCACCGCAGATATCCGCAGTGAACTTTTAAGCTGTCAAAAAAATCAGAATCTGAAATCACGCTTGCCGCCGTTCTTTATCTCGTCAAGATAATCTATCGCTCTTTGTCTGCGCTTTTCATCAGGCACATTCTGTATCTCACGCTGTATAAGCGCTTCACCAACTGCTCTTGTCTCAGGCGAAGCATAGTCGGTAAGATATTCCTGAAGAGTCATCAACGCATTCGGATGGCAGCAATTTTGTATCTGTCCCACTTTGCAGAGCGCCATGAATCTGTCTCCGGTACGGCCTTCACGATAGCAGGCTGTACAGAATGAAGGAATATATCCAAGATCCATAAGCCACTTAACTACCTCATCAAGCGAGCGCTGATCTGATACATCAAACTGCTCCGTATCGTGAGGACGCTCGTCCGGTGTATATCCGGCATATCCGCCTACAGAAGTTCTTGAACCGCCTGAGATCTGTGAAACGCCGAGTCCAAGAACTTTCTCACGACAGGCTTCACTTTCTCTCGTAGAAATTATCATTCCTGTATACGGAACGGCAATTCTGATACAGGCAACGATCTTGGCGAAAGTGTCATCATCTATACCATTATCAAATACAGAAGGATCGATATCACTTGCACGTCTTATACGGGGCACACTGATAGTGTGCGGACCTACTCCGCGAACAGCTTCAAGATGCTCGGCGTGCATGAGAACACCTGCAAATTCGTATTTGTACTTATCAAGTCCGAAAAGAACGCCAAGACCTACATCATCAATGCCGCCCTCCATAGCTCTGTCCATTGCTTCTGTATGATAAGCGTAGTTGTGCTTAGGTCCTGCCGGATGAAGCTTTTCATAGCTCTCCTTGTGATATGTCTCCTGGAAAAGAATGTATGTGCCTATTCCTGCATCATGGAGTTTTTTGTAATTCTCAACTGTTGTAGCAGCGATGTTTACATTAACTCGTCTGATCGCACCATTCTTATGCTTAATAGAATAGATAGTCTTTATACAATCAAGAATGTACTCTATAGGATTGTTTACAGGATCCTCTCCTGATTCGATCGCAAGCCTCTTATGTCCCATGTCCTGAAGCGCAATTACTTCATTCTTTACCTCTTCTTGTGTAAGCTTTTTACGAGGAATTTCCTTATTCTGGAAATGATACGGACAATATACGCACTTATTTACACAGTAATTCGAGAGGTAAAGCGGTGCAAACATTACAATCCTATCACCGTAAAATGCCTGCTTTATCTCTTTTGCAAGCTCATAGATCTTCTCAACAATTTCGGGATCCTCGCAGGCAAGAAGTACGCTTGCCTCACGGTGCGAAAGTCCGGAACACTCAACTCCCCTGCCGGTTTTCTTCGGTGCTGCCTTGTCAAGTATCTGCTGGATAAGTTCGCGATTATTCTTGTTCTGCTCGGCATATTCAAGAGTTGCAAGAATCTCCTCGTCATTTATGAATTCTTCTGCCTTCATTGATTTTACATCATACATATTATGATTACCTCCATTACTTTTTTGAGATCGCTGCCTTGACAGAAACTCCGTTTATCTGTCCAAGACGGCCAGTCAGTCTGCTTATCACATCCGGCTCTGCATCAAGAGCAACAGATATAAGCGATATTCCACGTTCTTTGTAGGGCAGTCCCATCCGTCCTATGATAATATCACTGTTTTCATGCAGA
>JAAYBK010000353.1 GCA_012718885.1 Ruminococcus sp.
GATCTGTTCGGCGACAGCAATGAAGGATAAACGAAGAGCAGGCGTTCCTGTCCGGAGCGCCTGCTTCACCAAGCTCAAATCTGTTGACATTTGCGTTTGTTGGTGATACAACAGCGTTAAAAAGCGCAAATGGTATATGTTTTTGCGTTTTTGCGTTTTGCTCTCTGTAACATCATTATCCCATCGCAATGAATATACATATTTGAGTCTTCATAATAATCTTGAAGAAACTGATAAGTTTCCAAAACTGCGATCCATAATATATAGAAAAGGACTGATTTCTCAGTCCTTTTTCTTTATTTCCACATATCTGAAATCAAATCTCCAAAAAAATCAGAAACACTATCTATAGTGAACGCAAAAAAGAATTTTGCTTTCACTATAAATATCAATCAGATCAGACGCAATACTTTTCTATCGCATCAGAAATAAACTGTGCTGTTCCATCTCCATGCCTGTCGATGTTTTTTCTGAAGCGTTCATCACCGGTATACATTTTACCAAGTCCAGCAAGGATCTCATCTGTACAGGTATAACTAGTTTCGGTAATATAACTCTGAAGTTTCCTTACAAGATTCACCGCTTCATTGCTGTCCGGAGTGAATCCGTTTTTCATGCATTCTGCAAATTCAGCCATAATGCCATCAATACCGGCTGCCAGAGATTTATGATCATCCGCAGAAAATGATCCTGTCTTCTTCTCGAATTCACTGTAAGCAACAGTATTACCCCATTTTTCTTTTGCTTCGCGTGCGTATTCCTCACGCTTATTTTTAAATTCACTGTTATCAAATACTTTCATATTGATTTTAACTCCTTTCACCGCATCATCGAGAGACGAGATAAGCTTTTCGATCCTGTTCTTTTTTAGGATCATAAGATCTTTCTGCGCCTCAAGTGCTTTTTTTCTGTCATAGTCAGGAGATGACAGGATCTTTAAAATATCCTTCAGTGAAAAGTCAAGCTCACGGTAAAACAGTATCTCCTGCATTCTCGCAAGACTGTCTTCGTCATAATATCTGTAACCGTTCTGTTCGTCAACAAAAGCCGGCTTCAGCAATCCTGTTTCATCATAGTAATGAAGTGTGCGCACACTTACATCAGTGAGTCTGGCAAATTCCTTTATCTGATATCTCATAGCATCTTACCTCCTGTGATCATTATTATAAACTATGACGTTACGTCAGAGTCAATAGGATTTGAAAAATTTTTAAAGGAATAATTACTTATCCTTCTCTTCGTACAGAAAGTCCCCGCAGTTGCGGGGACAAAACTTTATATATGCTTGTTTATGAGTTCTCTTGCTGTAAGCTCAGCCTTATTGTAGCCGATACGGAAGTAATCAAGGATAGCCTTCATATCGTCCTGCATAGTCAGACATACGTCCAGCAGGCGGTTCTTTTTTTCTTCAAGCTGCCACTCTTTCAATCCGACGTAGTAGAAGTGCTTGATATCCTCATTGATGAAGAAAGGGACAATGCTATTAGCAAGGCACTGTTTCAACATCAGAAGCCTGCCTATACGGCCGTTTCCGTCGTAGAAGGGATGTATCTTCTCAAATGTTGCGTGGAACTCAGCAACGTCATACAGGTCGAGAGAAGGCTTCCTTTCGTATTTGCGGAGCAGTTTCTGCACAAGACCTGAGACATCTTCCGGTAAAGCTGTCTCTATTTCGCCTACCTCGTTTGGATATTTCTTATAGTTGCCGATAACCGCATAATCCGTGTCGTCCTCCATAACGCCGTTCTTCAGCATACGGTGGAGCTGCTTTATATATTCCTCCGTAATAGGCTCATTGACGGTGTCGAGGATGTAGTCGAAGCATCTGAAGTGATTTGCAGCCTCAAATACATCGTTGACAGGAACAGTACCGTCGATAGTTCGAGTCTCATAGATGTATCTGGTCTGGTCGTGGGTTAGTCTGCTGCCTTCGATGTGGTTGGAGTTGTAAGCGAAATCAACCTGCATCCTGTTATATATGCTGCCCTTGATCTTTCTGCTCTTCTCAGAAAGCAGAACAGGCAGTAGTTCTCTTGTATCTGACATAAGGAACCTCCTTATCTTTTATAATATTATAACAAGCTATAAAATATTAGTCAAGACGCTTTAACAGAAGAACTGTTATCCCGATGGACGAAAGAACTATTCTGCTGATTTTTAATCGCCTTTATTCGTCCCTGATTTTGCAGGTATCGTAAAATAGCGTAGGAAAAATGTAGGAAAACAACGAAAAAAGCACCTTCGATTTCTCGAAAGTGCCTATTCTTCTGGGGTGGGAGATGGGATTCGAACCCACGGTCTTCGGGACCACAATCCGACGCTTTAACCAGCTAAGCTACACCCACCATATAAATAAAAACGAAGCTCCCCATTAAATGGGATCATATAACGGAGAGTTTCGGATGGCGCGCCTTGCTGGATTCGAACCAGCGGCTTACTGCTTAGAAGGCAGTTACTCTATCCAGCTGAGTTAAAGGCGCATAGATAAAATCAGCAGCCAAAGCTGCTTAAATTGGAGCGGGTGATGGGAATCGAACCCACGTAACCAGCTTGGAAGGCTGGAATTCTACCATTGAACTACACCCGCATGGCGTTTCAACAGATAATATTTTATCACAAAGCCGGACTATTGTCAATAGGCAAAATGCAAAAAAGTCGTTTTGCACAAAAAACAAGACCAGTTTCAGCTTATTAACAGCATTATTTCAGGCCGCCATACCAGAGGGAAATATGACATATTTGTTATATTATAGTCACTGTACAGTAATTTTATAAGTGTATAATAAAATGCGGATATCATGGATCTCGGCTTTCGGGAGGGTGTTATAAGGCCGGAAAGACAGGGATTTCATGAAAAAAACAAACCTTTGAAAAAAATGCAAAATAACTGCAAAATCTATTGACAATTATATGTCAATAGATTATTATGATTTATGGAAAGCGAAATGAGCAGCAGCAAGTAATGTTAAAACAAAAAAATAAAGCTGAACTTCATCTTTTTATCATATGTGAATCACTTATATATGAAGAAAGAGTTTTGGCGGAACAGATACATATAAAAACAGAACAAAAGGTTGTGGTTATATGAAAAAAAACAGAAATCAATGCGGCAAGCGGAAAGAGCGGTGGTTCAGCAACGCCTGTCTTATACCAAGTCTGGTGGGCGTACTTATTTTCTTCGTTATCCCGTTTGGTATCGTTATCTACTATTCGATGATAAACAATCCTATCGTTAAAGAATATGTGGGCATGGATAATTACAAGAACCTTATGGAAAATGAGGCCTTCAAACGTGCATCAAAAAATACTGCCACATTTACTATAATAGCCGTGCCGCTTG
The DNA here is from genome assembly GCA_012718885.1 of Ruminococcus sp. Lineage (GTDB taxonomy): Bacteria > Bacillota > Clostridia > Oscillospirales > Ruminococcaceae > Ruminococcus. The sequence continues at coordinate 3,341 of JAAYBK010000353.1, forward strand.
CGACATTCCTTTCATTGGGGCTTGCTGTGCTGCTGGAAAGAAAGATACCCGGCAAGAGCTTCTTCCGGACACTGTTCCTCAGTCCGCTGATGGTACCGACTGCATCTGTAGTCCTGGTATGGCAGGTGCTTTTCCACAAGCATGGTACCGTTAATCAGATCATGGAGATGTTCGGCGGCGACAGTATCGACTGGCTAAAGGCTCCGCAGGGACAGCTTGTAATAATACTGATGTTCCTCTGGAAGAACCTGGGCTACAATATGATACTATATATGTCGGCTCTTTGCAGCATACCGAAGGATATCATTGAGGTGGCCGAGCTTGAGGGCGCAGGAAGCGTTTACCAGTTCTTCCACATCAAGCTAAGGTACCTTTCACCTACTATATTATTCGTCTTCATACTCTCACTTATAAATTCGTTCAAGATATTCCGTGAGGTATACCTGCTCACAGGAAGCTATCCCTACGGAAAGCTCTATATGCTCCAGCACTTTATGAACAATACCTTCCAGAATCTTGACTACCAGAAGCTCTCTGCGGCAGCAGTGCTCTTCTCACTTATAATGATAGTAGTAATAGCTGTTCTCCTCATTGCCGAGAACATTTTCGGAAAGGATGTGGAGAACTGATGACAGTGAAAAGAAAAGATCGTGTGTTCAATATAGTCCTTACAGTTTTTATTGCAATAGCAGCTCTGGCATTCATACTTCCCACTGTCCTGACAATAGCAAACTCGTTTATGACATCAAATGAGATCGCTGCAAACTACGGTACAATGTTCGGGAATATGAACGGCAGTGAGCACACATTCATATCAGAGGATGTGAACCTGAAGTTCATTCCTGATAAGGTAACTATCGACCAGTACAAGTCAGTGCTCATCAAAAATTCGGATTACCTTATGAAGTTCTGGAACTCAGTTCTGCTGACTGTTCCGATAACACTGATACAGCTTGCGATCGCAGTTGTTACTTCCTACGGCTTCTCAAGATATCCCGGAAAGGTAAAGAGCATCATCTTCTTTGCGTATATCATACTCATGCTCATGCCATATCAGGTAACTCTTGTTCCAAACTACCTTGTAGCAGATAAATTCGGTATGCTGGAGACTTCGGAGCACCTGATATTCAAGGGTGCAGCAAAGCCGCTGAATGTGTTCTGTATGATGTGGGCAAGAAGAGCAGTAATACTTCCCAGCATTTTCTCTCCGTTCAGTATCTTCCTTCTCACTAAGGTAATGAGAAGAGTTCCGGTTTCCTATGTGGAGGCCGCAAAGCTTGACGGCGCAGGAGAGTTGCAGATAATGACAAAGATATATCTGCCTATGTGCAAGAGCGCTCTGGTATCTATCGGAATGCTGGTATTCATAGATTACTGGAATATGGTGGAACAGCCGCTGATACTTATGAAAAATACGACGATGCATCCGCTCTCAGTCTTCCTTTCACAGATAAATACCGGAGATGTGGGACTGGCATTTGCCGTTGGAGTGGTATATATGGTGCCTACGATACTGATGTTCCTCTACGGAGAGGATTATCTCGTTGAGGGTATCACCTATGCCGGCGGAATAAAGGGTTAAGGAGGAAAGAAATATGAATGAGAATACAAATATTAATAATGACGCAGTTAAAAATACTGTGATACCGGTCAGGGAAAACAACGAGGAACGCTCTCCTTTTAAAAAGAGAGAGATCATAAAGACGATACTTATCGTCTTCCTTGCAGGACTTCTTCTGCTGACATTCTTCTCAAACACTATTATGAACAGGTCACTTGCAGAGGTTACTACCGATAAGGTGACTTCCGGAAAGCTTACCGAACGTGTCAGAGGAGGCGGAATGGTACAGTCCAATCAGGCCTATCAGGTAAATGCCGACGGAAATTATACCGTAGATACTATCAATATCAAGAAGGGACAGGAGGTCAAGAAGGACGATGTGCTCTTCATCCTCAAGGGCACCGGCGAAACTGATACAAAGACTGCTGAGGATACACTGAATGATTTGGAGCTGGAATACGAAAAGGCGCTCCTGGATCTGCCGACTGATTTTACCGAGAAGAAAAATGATGTGAGAGATGCAAGACTTGCTCTCGATAAGGCAATTGCCCAGAGAGACGCTGCATATCAGGCTCAGTTCGCCAGCGCTCAGGAAGAAGCTCAGCTTAAGAGCGATAAAGCTGAATCAAAAAAACTGGCAAATAAAAAAGCAAAGCTCATTGCTACCATAAATGCTATAGATTCAGATGATTATACAGAGGCTGCTCCGGAATATACCGGAAACCTTCCTTCGCTGCTCAGCCGCTCAAAGAATGCCGATACCGCTTATCAGGCTGCATATGATCTCTATTCAAATGCAGTTGAAGGCGGAATGGATGAGGGCGTTGTCACTGCCGCACTTAATGACGCAAATGCCAAGGAAGCTGTGAAGGCTCAGGCAGAGGCTGACTATCAGAACGAGAAGAGCAGCATCCGCTACGATCTTTCGGTTCAGCTTGCTGATACAGAGAACGCTATTGACGATATAACTTCAAGACTTCCGGAGGACATGGACTCAGAAATGGGCGAGTCACTTTCCTATGAGGCTTGTGTGGCCAACGTTCAGGAGAAGCAGAATGCGCTTGATGATGCCGTTGCAGCTCTTGCAAAGGCTCAGAACGATGATGTTGTGGATTCAAAGAAGAACGGCCTTGACATGGAGGCCAAGAAGAAAAAGATAGATTCAGCAAAGGCTGAGCTGGAAAAGCTGAAGAAGAAAAACGGCACTGTTGAAGTAAAGTCAAAGTATGACGGCGTTGTAAGCGATGTATACGTTCAGCCCGATGAAACAACTACTCCCGATCAAGTGATGGCTGCTATAGATCTTGTTGATGCCGGCTTCACCGTTGAGGTGAATGTTTCCGCTGAGAAGGCAAAGAAGCTCAAAAGGGGCGTCAAGGCTGAGATCATCAACAACTGGGACGGCAGCATTGAGGCTGTGCTCAGCGACATCAAGAACAGCAGCAGCCGTGATTCAAGCGATAAGGTACTGATATTCGATGTAACAGGTGATGTTACCTCAGGCACTTCCATTGAGCTCTCCATACCATGCGGCTCGGCAAATTACGATACGATCGTTCCTAAGAGCGCTTTAAGATCCGGCACGGACGGAAAATACGTGCTTGTAGTCAGGGAGAAGAATTCTCCTCTCGGAAACCGTTATTATGCAGAAAAGGTCAAGGTGGATGAGCTTGCTTCTGACGAGATCTCATGTGCAGTAAACGCTGCTCTTGACCGTGATACATATCTGATAACCGCTGCAAGCAAAAGCGTAGATCCCGGAGATCAGGTCCGCATGAAGGATAAGTAAGGCGGTGAGCGCTTTATGAAAAAACGTATCAGGAAACGGTATATCGCTGTTGCCATTATAAATGCAGCCGCCATTGCCGCTATGGCAGTTCTCTCCGCTGCCGGAAGCTCCCTTGCAAGCTCCCAGAGCTGGAATATGGCCGCTCATCGCTGGGGCTGCGACAGCAGCGACAAGTTCACTCAGATGAGCTGCTTCTTCTCTGATGATTCAGGCTTTTCAAAGGATGAAGTCAGAAATCTGTATGGCAATATCATGGGAAAGCTTAATGAGGTATCGGTGGTGCCGGAGGAGGGAAAGAAGCTGGTGCCTCAGGCATACAGTGCCCCTCTCGGTAAATATAACGTAAAATGCGACATGGTTGGACGTTCCGAAGCGGAACTGTATGCGGCAGGCGGAGACTTCTTCCTCTTTCATGATTTCAGACTGATAAGCGGTGCGTACTTCAGAGACGAGGATCTTATGCAGGACGGTGCTGTTATCGATAAGGAACTGGCATGGTCACTTTACGGTTCGTCTGATATCGCCGGCAAGAATATCTATATCAATAACGTAAAGCTCTATATTGCCGGAGTTATCGAGCAGCCTTCGACCTCAGCAGAAAAGAGCTGCATGGGAAAGCTGCCTATGGCATATGTGTCATACGAAACTGCCGGAAAGCTTGCCGGAGAGTCTGTCTCTGGCAATATGAGTATGCTGCCGGTGGGGACTGATGACGAAACGGGAATGAGTACTCTGTCGGATTCGCAGCCGTCAAAAGAATTCCGCAAGATAACCTGTTATGAGTGTATCATACCGGAGCCGGTCGAAAACTTTGCAGAGAATACTATAAATAAATACTTCAAGGATACATATACCAATGAGGTGAAGATCGTCAATAACACTGAACGCTTCGATCCGAAAAAGCGTGCAAAGCAATTCGGAAAGCTTTATAAATCAGTTATAAAGGACGATGAAATAAGCTATCCCTTCTGGGAGAATTCTTCCAGAATCGTTGAATATAGATTGTCCTGTTATTATGGTATGAGGAGGATCATAAGCATCATCCCCATACTGACAGGACTATGGCTGATAGTCAAGCTGTTCATATTTGCAAAGCGCAGGAAAGGGATGCTCCGAAAGAGGCTTTCAGACCTGTGGCTGAAATTCAAAAAAATGATAAAAAGAGAAAAAAAGCCGGCTTTACCGGATATAAGTGCCTGAAAAAGGCGAAACAAAGGAAAGTATATATAAAAAAACAGGAAAGGATCATAATTATGAAAAAACGATCATTATTCAGAGCCACCGCATTCGTCTCAGCAGCTGTTTTTGCAGTTTCGGCTGCCTCATGCGGAAAAGGCGCTTCATCAAAGGAAGCTCCTACAGCAGATAAGGTTCTCAATAACTCTTATCGCTCCGAGCCTCTTACCGCAGATCTTGATATCGACGATGTTGAAAGCATAAATTACATTCCCGACAAGGGACAGCTCCTTATCGGCGGCTATAAGTATGATTATAATACATATGAAACTACAAGTATGTTCTATCTCTCAGATACATCTCTCAGCTCGCCAAAGGAGATAAAGCTGGATATGGAAAAACCGGCCAACGGTATGGTGAACTATAAGACCGCATACAACAACGGTAATATCTATGCAGTAGCGGATATTGCTGACTACGGTGATATGAAGGCTCCGGAATGGGGAAATCCTGAATTCGATTATGAGAAATTTGATGAAGAGGCCTTTGAAAAGGGAACCAAGCACAGCTATAAGCTTTTCACCTATGACCTTGACGGAAAAAAATTGGATGAAAAGGATCTGAATATTGAAAAACTGAAGGACTCTGAGGGATATTACTATGCTGCAGATTTAATATCTCTTGACGGAGAGAAGTTCCTCCTCGCTCACTATAACAATGACGGTACAGCATACACCATTATGGATAAGGAAGGCAACTTCCTGGATGACCTCAGTGTGGACGGCATAGATGATGTGAGCTCTGCAGCTGTGACCTCCGACGGCTCCCTGGCTGTTTCAGGATACGGCAAGGATTCGCTGGAGCTCCATATAATCAATTCTGACGGCAGCGGCGAGATCGGAGATCCGGTAGAGATCAAGGACGGCGGTTACCTTAGACTTGTAAGAGGCAACGGAGACTACGATGTCTATGCCACTAACAGCAGCGGCTTCCTCGGATTCGCTGACGGAGAGTTCAAAGAGCTTGTCAACTATGTAAACTCTGATATAGATCCTCAGAAGGTATCAGCTGTAACTCCTGTTGACAATGGAGATTTCATTCTTGCTGAGGTCACATATAATTCTAAAATGGGCGGCGACAGCTCAACAGTTTCATTCTCACGTCTTACTGCACGCAATCCTGAGGAGATGAAGTCTACAAAGATAATAACTCTTGCCATTGACGGCATGGATTCCTCTATCACAAGCATGGTAACTGAGTACAATAAGAAGGCTAACGGCTACCGTATCCAGATCAGTGATTACTCCAAGTTCAACGATTTCGGCGACGGCAAGGAAGCTGTTATAGCTTCTTCAGATGAACTGGAAAAGGATATCGTTGCAGGTAAGGGTCCTGATATGATGATAATCAGCGATAGTTACCTTATAAGAAAGCTTGGCAATAAGAATGCTCTTGTAGATATGTATGAATTCCTGGACAAGGATGCTGATATCAAGAAGGAGAAGTTCCTTCCAAGTGCACTCAAGACTTTTGAACAGAATGGCAAGCTTATACAGATCAGCCCAAGCATAAGCATAGATACATGGGCCATCAAGAAAAAGTTCTGCGACCATGACAACTGGAGCATGGATGAACTCATCGATGTATACAAGAACCGTCCGGAGGGTGCATCGCTTACAGATAACGACAGCAAGGATACAACTCTCGATTTATGCTGGCCGTATATATACAGCTTTGTTGATGTTAAGAACGGCAAGTGCAGCTTTGATGATCCTGAGTTTATAAAGATACTTGAATTCTGCAATCAGTTCCCGGAAGAGCCTAAGGATTATGATTATGAAAATATGACAGATGACGACTGGGAAAGCTATATGAAGGAGTATGAGCTTTCATTCATCAATGACAAGACGCTCTTAAGCTCATGGAGTATATATGATTTCCGTGAATATAAGTATTTCAAGGATGGTTATTTCGGTGAGGATATCAGTCTTGTCGGCGATCCCGGCAAGGGCGCTATAATGTCACCTTCTTATAATACTATGGCAATAATGAATGATTCCACCTGCAAGGAGGAATGCTGGAATTTCATCAAGACATTCTTTACCGATGAATATCAGAATGATATGTATGAGCTTCCTGTAACTACAGCGGCATTTGAAAAGAAGCTGGACGAAGCTATGGAAGAGCCATATTATACCAATAGTAATGGCGAAAAGGTGCCTGATCCGGATGGCAGTACTATGAACATCGGTGGCGAAGAAAAGAAGATCACTCCTCTTACAAAGGAGGAAAGAGATTACCTCTATGACTATGTTAAAAATTCCTATGTCATGTCGGATTATATCCCTGAGGGTGTACATGAAATAATCCAGGAAGAGATAGATGCATATTTCAAAGGCGAGCAGTCCGCTCAGGAAGCTGCTGATATGATCCAGAATCGTGCATCAATACTCGTAAGCGAGCAGAGCTGATGACTTTTTCGTACAAATTTATATAAACCTCCTTATAAAGCCGTCCCCCTCAGTGAATGAGGGGGACGGTCTTTATTATTCGATTATAAGTTCACGTATGGATACGCTCTTTATTTTTCTGGATTCAATGTAGGAAAATAACATAACAGATGTGCATATTGCAAATATGGCTGAAACAAAGGCGTTTGCCGTGAATGCCGGAGATATCCTGTATATGCCCAGCATCCTGAACATCATGTTCAGCAGTTTTTCTGAAAAAAGCAGGCTCAGCACTGAACCAAGGAGACCGCCGATGACTGCAACGAAAAGGAACCTCAGTGAATAATTCAGCCTCAGTCTTGCATTGGTGAAGCCCATTGCTTTATATATTCCGATATCATGCCGTTCCTGTATGAAGGTCCTGCGGGATATCATAAGCATGGTTATGATAACAAATACGATCGAGAAGAAGTATATCAGTTTCTCGGATAATAAGATCGCTGTATCAGAATCACTTATCATTATGCCCTTGCTGTAGTCTGTGACGTATATGTTCATATCCCGTTCGTATTTCTGTGATATTATATCGGAAATTATGTTTATCTTGGAGTTATCCTTGATATAATAGGAATTATAGAAGCATCTGCCAATGCCTATTCGCTTTCCGCCTTCCGCTGACATGGCGCATGACATACCGGCATCGAACGTGTTCTGGTGGAAACCTGTTATGAGGTATTCTGCGGAGCGGCCATTGTATGAGATAGTTACCTCATCACCTATTTTTATACCATAGGTCTCGCCTGCCATCTGGGTCAATATGGCTTCGTTATCATATATCGGCCTGCGGCCTTTCAGCATACCGATTATCTGCTCCGGATCTTCATATGATTCACAGCCTATATTATAGCCGTTGATAGTGACATATTTGTTCATGTAGGTCAGCTTTTGCTCAATATCGGTGTAATTTCTTATTATTTCTTCTGCTTCTTCCAGTTCATCAAAGCCCTGACTGTTTTTTATTATGATATCGATATCAGCGAGCCTTATACCGGCATGATCAAGGATAGTACGGGAATTCATGGTCTGATTGATGATATTTATATTTACCATAAAGAACGTCAGTATTGAAATTATGAAGGAGAGGCCTATATAGCGCTTTTTCGATGATGTTATGTTCCTGATGTTAAGGCTGAACGAAAGAAAATGCTTCGTTATGGGGAGATTGATTATGCTGTCATAGTAGAAGTCACTGTGATTGCCGTGGATAGCCTTAACCGGGGATATGCGTGAAAGATCCCGTGTGCATAGGAATATAAGTGTGATCGTCATTAGCAGCATTGTCATTATAACGATAATGCTTTTCTTCAATGCTATGTTATGGTCAGGGATAATGGCTGTGAGCGAGCTGAATAAGTCACCCATTATCACTCCAAGAGGGATAGCGCACAGCACACCGATAACTATTCCTGTTACCTCAGCCATCATATACCGCAGCATTATCACCAGTGTAAGCTTCCGTTCAGTTATGCCCTGAGCTTTGAGTATTCCCATATTCTTATAGTCTATCTTCAGCTCAACTCTTATGCTGTGTCCGATCACTATGAGGACTATAACAAACAGCAGCGAAAGGAATATCAGGACTATGGATGTGACCATGTCCATTGTAACTTCTGTATATCGCCGGGAGTCTTCTTTGTTTATGGGGAGCATGGAGCTGCTTATGAGACCTGTATCAAGCTCTATTCGGCGCATCAGCTCATTGCCGGACATATCCGGATCTGAGGAATAGATGTTTATTTGCTTTCCGTTTACAAAGTCATAGGGCTGAGGGTGATCGGCTTCGTTGGCCAATGCTTCGTCAAATGCCCTGGAATTTTCGGTAATCTCAGAAAAATCATCAAATGACATATACATTTTCTTTAGTCCGATATTTATCGAGCCGAAGAGCGGCTCCTCAAAGAAATCAAGTATAGTGAAGCTGTACTGCCGGCCGGCTTCTTCTATTGTGATCGTATCGCCTCTCTTTAGCTTGTACGTTATCTGTAAACCATATGGGATCAGCACTTCGCCCTTTTTCAGCTCGGGAACTTCATCCTTGAAGCCGGTGAAATCGTCGTTCAGCACCATTATATTATCTTCAGGTGTTGTGAAGTATTTGAAATGATCTATGTCAGTACCGTTGTTGATATGCATTTTCGTATTGCATATGATATCGGAGATCTCATAATGGTCTGCTGCCTGACAGTTGTCGAGCTTTTTGAGCAGCTCATCAAGCTCAGGCTTATCATTTATCAATATGCACAGCTCTGGCGTATCGGTATATTCATATGCTGAATCGATAGCTGTTCTGAAGTTCATTCTTACACTGAGCACGGATACGGTCACGGCGGTTATGATCGCAACCAGCAGGGCTATGCTCAGGAAAGAGCCTTTACGGTGGCGGATAGCCGCCCGGAGTAATGTCAATATTTCCATATTCTGTCACCAGTCCAGTGAGGCAAGCCATGCGTTGACCTGCTTTTCACGGCTTTTTTCGTCTGTTTCATTATAGGCAGCCAGCTCAAGAGTGCCGGAGATCTTTCCGTCGTCAAGGTAAAGAAGTCTGTCAGCCCGGAGTGCGGCTTTAAGATCATGTGTCACCATGAGTATAGTCTGGCCCTTATTGTTGAGACCGCTGAGCATATCCAGCACCTCTATGGAGTTGCGTCTGTTCAGCGAGCCGGTAGGTTCATCGGCAAATACGATCTCCGGGGTGTTTATAACGGCTCTCGCTATTGCACAGCGCTGCTGTTCGCCGCCTGAGACCTGAGCCGGACGGTGATCCTTCACTTCGCTCAGTCCCATGCTGTCAAGGAGCTCGTTTGCATGGCGCTTGACCTCGGATGCTGATACCTTTTTGTCAAGGTACCCGGAAACTGCCACATTTTCAAACAATGTGAGATTGCTTACAAGGTGCATCTGCTGGAATATGAAGCCGAAGTCCCTGCGTCTGAGAGCGGCAAGCCGGGATTCGCTCAGGGATGTAAGGTCGGTACCGTTATATATGACTTTTCCGGCAGTTGCCTTGTCCATACCGCTCAGGGCATAGAGCAGTGTGGATTTGCCGGAACCTGAGGCTCCCATTATCACAGTGAAGCTTCCCTTCTCAACGACCATATCGATATGGCTGAGGACATGGACCTGTTCGCCGTTATGTGAGAAGCTTTTGCTCAGATCCGTTGCTTTCAATATGAGATCGTTCATGCCTTTTGACTCCTTTTGAGGTTATTTGCCGGTTGGGGTATTTTAATTCTATCATTTCTGATATTAAGAAGTATTTAAGATAAAAGAGAGGCTTCAAGCCTCTCTTTTTTTCATGTACGCTTTTTCAGAGTTCTTCTTACCAGCCCTTTGAGCCTTTCACAGGTTTCATTAGGAAACTCAGTTATGAACCGGAGCGACTGCTCATGGGCTTCGCTCTCGGGAAGCTTCAGGAACTTGTGGAAGAATGTGTATACCTCCTTGAAGGACGAGAACAACGCTTCAACTTCCTTTTCACCTTCCGGTGTAAGAACTACGCTGTTGCAGAAATCCTCGTATACAAGACCGGAATTGGCAAGGCAGCGCAACATCTTACTGACACTGGGTCTTGATACGCCAAGGTGTCTTGATATATTCACACAGCGGACGTACTCGTCAATATCCGCAAGTTCTTTTATTGCGACGAGATATTTGATCTGTCCGGCACAACGCTTCATATTTTCCTCCTTTATTTATCCGAATCAATAAGATTCCAGTAGCCCTTCAGATATACAGCGCCTGAGATGACTGTGAGTGCTGTGGATATCCAGATGAGCACTGGCACTGCGATATCGTTTACGATGTCCTGTACCTTGCAGGGAATGCCAAAGCTGAAATCGTTGCAGAGGCTTACCCAGAAAAGGACACCTACTATAGTAACCATTGTGAAGGCTGTTTTCAGCTTTCCCCATATTCCGGCAGCTACTACTATACCGCTGTTTGCAGCGAGAAGTCTCAGGCCGGATACCATGAACTCTCTTGCTGTGATGATAATGAGCGGGATAGCACCCATATTTACTTCCTTCAGCTCTACAAATACAGTTAGAGCTGCTATTACCAGCACCTTGTCAGCCAGCGGATCCAGGAACTTTCCGAAATTCGTTACCAGATTGCGCTTTCTTGCGATCTTTCCGTCAAGTGCATCGGTTATAGATGCTGCAGCGAATATCACCAGTGCAATCAGGAAATGGAAGGGGATATCCAGGTATATAAACAGCAGAAAAAATGGGATGAGAAAAACTCTCAGCAGAGTAAGTTTGTTTGGAAGATTCATTCTGTAATCACCTCTCCTATCAGATCATAATCAAGGGTATCTGTTATCCTTATTTTCACATACTGTCCTATTTCAAGCGGATTTTCTGATGTGAAGAATACCTTTCCGTCTATATCCGGAGCGTCAAGGACAGTTCTGCCGAACCAGCATTCGCCGAATTTGTCGAAGCCTTCAACAACTGCCTCAAACTCGCTGTCAAGGAGCTTCTCGTTGTTCTCA
>JAAYBK010000354.1 GCA_012718885.1 Ruminococcus sp.
GAGGTAACGTCCTTTATCTCCTTGCGGTCAAAGAAGCGCATACCGCCGTAAACTCTGTACGGGATGCCGCACTTCACCAGCATACGCTCAACGGCGTTGGACTGTGCATTCATGCGGTAAAGAACAGCGTTTCCGGAATAGCTTCCGGTAGCCTTGTAGTTTTCGAGAATTGTATCGGCTACGAATTTAGCCTCATCGCTCTCGTCCACAGCCTTATACCAGTACACCTTGTCGCCCTTGCCGGCAGAGGTCCAGAGGGACTTCTCCTTGCGGCTGTTATTATGGGAAATAACTGAATTTGCAGCGTCAAGTATAGTCTGTGTGGAGCGGTAGTTCTGTTCGAGACGTATCACCTTTGCGCCATTGAACTGAGCCTCAAAGCCAAGGATATTCTCGATATTGGCTCCACGGAACTTGTATATGCTCTGATCGTCATCGCCCACAACGCAGAGATTGCCGTGAGCCTGTGAGAGCAGTGATACCAGGCGGAACTGAACGTGGTTTGTATCCTGATACTCATCCACCATTATGTATTTATAGCGGTTCTGATACTTTTCCAGCACCTCCGGGAACTTCTCAAAGAGCTCCACTGTGAGGCAGAGTATATCGTCAAAATCCAGGGCGTTGGCAGTACGCATACGCTCCTGATACAGGCCGTAGAGACGGGCAATGAGCTTCTTGCGGTAATCCTGGCCTGCATCAGCTTTAAGCTCCGCAGGGGTTATCATCTTGTCCTTGGCAAAGCTTATCTCGCTGAGGACAGCCCTCGGTGCAAGCTGCTTCTCAGATATATCCAGCTCAGCCATTGCAGCCTTAATCATACGCTGACTGTCGTCGGTATCGTAGATAGTGAAATCCCTTCCGTAGCCAAGAGCTTCTATCTCCACTCTGAGGATACGCAGACAGGCTGAATGGAAGGTAGAGGCATTGATGTTCATGCCCTCCTCGCCCAGCATTGCGGAAAGTCTCTCCCTGAGCTCTCCGGCAGCCTTGTTTGTAAATGTTATTGCAAGGATATTCCAGGGCTTCACAGGCTCTGACGCAACGATATCCCTGAGAGTCTCCATATCATCGGTCTTTCCCTCAGCATAATCGTTCAGGAAGCGGATATCCTCCTCGCTGCCCTGACGGGACTCATCATAGAAAGCATTTCCGAAATTTATCATATTTGCGATACGGTTCACAATAACAGTAGTCTTTCCGCTTCCTGCTCCGGCCAGCACAAGAACAGGGCCATTTACAGCGAAAACGGCCTCCTGCTGCATATCGTTCATGCGGCTGAAGTATTTTTTAAGAGCCGCTTGTTTTGCTTCATTGAATGATCTTTTGTCCATAGATATATCTCCATTTTTAGTAACTTTATAAACACCCGTGTACTTAATACAAAACGTATTTTACCGATTAATTCTTTTCACACGTATCAACAGTTATATTATACCACATTTGTCAAGCCTTGAAAAGCCCCCGGAGAATTTTTTTATATTTTTACAGGTTTGCACCGATATTGTCCGAACAGGCCTCCGTCCTGCCATTTTCGCCGAAAAATGCACACATACTGCAAATAATATAGGATAAAACAGAGGTTTAAACAGCTCAATTGTAAATTTTCCATGTAAGCTATTTACTTCTATCTTAAAATGTATTAAAGTATTATTTGTAAAAATGTATCTTACTTATACAGGAGGTTATTTGAATGAGTAAAACAAAACAGCTCAGGAAAAGAGGGCTCTCTGCTGTTGCTGCTGCACTGATAGCTGCGGTATCCCTCGTACCCGCAGACCTGTCTTACGTTCCCCTCACAGCGAATGCAGGCCAGCAGCTCGGTCAGACCGACTTCGATGAAGGTGCAGGCCTTCCCTGGCACATAGTTGAGTCTGCCCCGGCAAAAATAGATTTTGAGCTGACAGACGGCGTATACAAGGTCCGCATCATTGAACCCGGCGGAGCTTCACAGGGTGGTGAAGACAGATGGGACTGCCAGTTCAGACACAGAGGCCTGAAGATCGTTTCCGGCCATAAGTACAAGGTCTCCTACGAGATAACGTCTACAAAGAGCGGACAGTATTACACAAAGATAGGCGATTCTGACAAGCTTGAAGTATGGCACAATAATATGGAGGACAACGGCCCTGATTTAGGCGGATCATGGGACTGCATACATATAGGCGAGAACGAGACGCAGAAGGTGTCTCACACCTTTACCGCTTCACAGTCTGTTGACGTTGCAGAGTGGGCATTCCACCTGGGCGGCGACGGTCAGTATACCCCCGGCGGCTGCTTCCCGGCAGGCACCGAAATAACCTTTGACAATATGTCCCTCATCGACCTTGACAGCGATGAGAACGACTATGTTCAGCCGGAAAAGTGGGAGCGCTCCGATATACTGGTGAACCAGATGGGCTATCTCACTGACAGGGCAAAGCGTGCTACCCTGGTCAGCAGCGAAAAGTCCGGCATCGATTTCGACATCCTCGACAAGGACGGCAAAAAGGTATACTCCGGAACCTCTGAATATATAGGCAAGGACGAGGATTCCGGCGATACAGTCCACCTCATCGATTTCTCAGACCTTGATGAGACCGGCGTTTTCCACATCGAGACTGAGGACGGCGAGGTAAGCCAGGATTTCACCGTAGATGATAAGCTGCTCTATTCCGGACTGCTTTACAACTCGCTTAACTATTTCTACCAGAACAGAAGCGGTATCGAGATCGAGAGCCGCTATATCACTTCCGGTGACAAGTCTGCTCTTGCAAGAGCTGCCGGCCACCCCAGCGATTCCGCAGAGATAATGGCGAACTGGGACAGCCTTGACGGCACAGGAAAGTCTATAGACGTTACCGGCGGCTGGTACGATGCCGGCGACCACGGAAAATACGTGGTGAACGGAGGCTTCTCCCTTTGGATGATGCAGAATCAGTACGAGACTGCTCTTAAATACGGCTTTGAGGATGCATATGCCGACGGCTCGATGAGCATCCCCGAAAACGGCAACGACGCTCCCGACCTTCTCGATGAAGCCCGCTGGGAAATGGAATGGATGCTGAAAATGATCGTCCAGGACGGCGAATATAAAGGTATGGCCTACCACAAGGCGCATGACGAAAAGTGGACCGGCCTTGCAGTTGCTCCGGCGGACGATGATCTCAGACGTATCGTAAAACCACCGTCAACTGCCGCTACACTTAACCTTGCCGCCTGTGCAGCTCAGGCTTCCCGTCTCTGGTACAAGTACGACGAGGACTTTGCAGATCAGTGCCTTGAAGCGGCTGAAAATGCCTACCAGGCAGCCAGATCCCACCCGGATATGTACGCTCCTCTGGACAGCGCTTCCGGCGGCGGAGCCTACGGCGATACCGATGTGGAAGACGAGTTCTACTGGGCAGCCTGTGAGCTTTTCCTCACCACAGGAGATGACAGCTACTATGAGGACATGAAGGATTCCGACTTCTTCCTCGAAATGCCCACATCACTGGGCGGCGGCGAAAGCATTGATACTGTCGGCAGCTTCGATTGGGGAAATGCCGCCGCTATGGGTACTCTCAGCCTCTTCCTCAATAACGGCAGCAATGTGTCCTCAGACGATATTACCACTATCACTGATAATATATGCTCTGCCGCAGACCATTATATCGACATGGAAAACGAGCAGGGCTACGGCCTCCCCTACGGCCAGAGCACTCTCAGCTACAACGATAAGGATAAGGGCTATATATGGGGCTCAAACTCTTTCGTTGCCGATAACTCAATAGTTATCGCCTACGCTTTCCTCTCCTCAAACGAGGATAAGTATATGGACGGAGCTCTCGGCGGTATGGATTACCTCCTCGGCAGAAACGCTATGGAGTATTCTTACGTTACAGGCTACGGCTATCACGCTGTTGAGAATCCCCACCACCGCTACTGGTCTCACCAGGTCGATGAAACCTTCCCTTCCGCACCTGCCGGAGTAATGTCCGGCGGTCCGAACTCCAGTATGCAGGATCCCTGGGTAAAGGGATCAGGCTGGAAAAAGGGCGAAATAGAGCCTCAGAAATGCTATATGGATAACGTTGAGGCATGGTCTGTAAACGAGTGTACTATCAACTGGAACGCATCTATCGCCTGGCTCTCAGGCTTTACTGCCGCAGAGAACGGCGGTATCGATATCGGCAGCGCAGGTACATACAGCGACCCCGACGCAAAGGCCGACCTCACCCCCTCCGATCAGCCTGCAAAGGAGAAAAAGGATAAGGACGACTCCGAGGAAAAGAACACCGAGCCTGCCACAAAAAGAGCTTCAGCTAAAACCGAAAAGGCAGCAAGAACTACTGAAAAAGCCTCCGAAAAGAGCAGCAAGGACAGCGATAAAGATGATCTTGCTAAAGTCGCACTTATCTCTGCCGCTGTGGTCGCAGGCCTCGTCTCGATCGAATTGTTCGTCTATAAAATGGCTAAGCTGAAAAAGAAATAAAATCACCGGCGTTAATGCCGGGATTATATGGAAGTTTACGCACTTTATTGAGGGAAACCCTTTTGAAAAAGGGTTCCTCTGACGGAGGCGGTCCCCTCTGTCACTGCGTGACATCTCCCCGCACTGCGGGGAGTCACCCTCAAACTCCCTTCCTAAAACTTTCAGTTTTAA